>CALXNM010000025.1 GCA_944389745.1 uncultured Clostridia bacterium
TTATATAATCCATATGGTTCATTTTTAAACATTTCTTCTATACATCTCTCAAAAGAATATGCTCTTTTATTGTCTATTTTTGATTCTATTATTTGTTTTAAGTTTTGCTTTTCACTTTCAAAATATTCTTTTTTAAATCCTCCATTTTGGGTTAAAGGGTTAAATATTATATCAAATAATATGTCTATACTTTTCTTAGTTAACTCTTCTTTTTCTGGTAAAAATTCTTCATTTATTGTTTCTAAATAAAATTTAATTATTTGATTATCACCTGTTTTTTCAATTCCACAATCAAATGATGCTCCATACATTTCTTCTAATTTTTTACTAATTATATCTTGTGAAGGAATATTTTTGCTTCCTCTTCTAAGTATTGATGCTATCAAGGCATTTTTTGTTACATTTTCTCTTTTTAAAGGTGTAGCTATAAATACTGCATACAAATTTGTTTTAAATTTATTTGTATTAATTTTATGAATTGTAACACCTTTCTTTATTTCCTCTTTTATATAATTCATCATTATCTCCCTTCCTTTATCTTTATGTTTTTTTCAGCATTATTATTATATAATAATTCCATACTATTATTCAAGAAAAAAAGAGCATAATATGATTTTTGTTTCATATTTGCTCTTTATTTATATTTATTATTAATATTTTCTTTTTCTAGCTGCTTCTGATTTTTTCTTTCTCTTTACACTAGGTTTTTCATAGTGTTCTCTTTTTCTAACTTCTTGCAATACTCCATTTCTTGCACATTGTCTTTTAAATCTTTTTAAAGCATCTTCTATATTACCATTATTAACTTTTACCTCTGACATTTTATTCCCCTCCTTCCAGTATTACACCTTTAAGTGTTCAGTGTGGGATTTCATATTATTTGTTTATTAATGAACAAACAATATTATATATTAAACACTTTAAGTTTGTCAATACTGGATTTAAGGTTTTGACATTTTTATCCAAATTTTTTCTTTATAATTTTAAATATTCACCTGCATAAATTAAATCTGGATTTTTTATTTTATTTATTTGTACTAAGTAATTTACTGTTGTATTAAATTCAATAGCTATTTCCGAAAGCGTATCTCCTTTTTTTATTTTATATTCTTTTACTTCTCTATTATTATAATTATGAGAAATAACTATTATTTCTCCAGTATATATTAAATTAGGATTTCTTATTTCATTTATTGATGCTAAATGAGCAACAGTCGTATTAAATTCAATAGCTATCCCTGATAAAGTATCTCCTCTTCTTATTTTATATAATATTCTATCTTCTTTCGTAACTTTTGGATCTTCTACATTATTTATCTTCTCGTTTGAGGCTAATAAAATGTCATTAGTATATTTATCCAAATCCACATTACCTTCTATTCCATTTATTCTCCCAGAGGAACTATATTGAAAACCTTCCCAACTACTCCATTTTCCATTATCTTGTGGCTCGCTTAATCCATATTGCGCCACCCATAATGGATATTTTGCTACTTCTTGTGAAAATACATATGTTGCGTCATATGTATTACTATATACAACTACTTCTTTTTTTGATAAATTTTCTACTTCTTCTGCAAATGCAATAGCTATTCTATTTATTTCTGAATTTGATAAATTTCCAAATGATTCGAAATCCATTGCTAATTTACAGTCAATTTCTTTTCCTGAAATCAAAGACACAAAAAATTTTGCTTGCTGTTTTGCTTCTTCTGTAGTTCTTGCTGTCATATAGTGATATACTCCCACTTTCAAGCCATATTTTTTTGCTTCTTCGTAATTTCTCTCAAATTTTGAATCTTTATAGCTGAACCCTTGGCCAGCTCTTATATACACTACTTCTATTCCCGCTTCCTTTACTTCTCTAAAATTTATATCTCCTTGCCATTCACTTACATCTATTCCTCTGTATATTGTATTACTAGATGGTCCTAATGCAAATACCGGTACTACCCATATTAAGACTATGATAAATACTAAAAACATACAAATAATTTTTTTACGCATAAAGAAACTCCTTTCATTTTATTTATTTATATTTTATGAAAAGAGTTTCTTTTTTGATATTGTTGTTAGTTATATTACTTCATAATCAATTAATTTGATTTTGTTTGATATAAATTTATTATTTGAATCTATCTCTTTTGTAAGGTCTGTGCTTAAGTATTTTTTATTATCATCAGCGAATGTTGTTACAACTGGTTTGTTTACTTTTTCTTGATATATAGCTCCTGCAATAAAATTAGCACCTGATGAAATTCCAACTCCAAGCCCTAATTCTTTTGCCAATCTTCTTGACATATTTATTGCATCTTCATCATTTACAAGTATTACTTTATCTATCATGTTCTTATCAAATAAGTCTGGTATAAAGTCATCTCCTATACCTTCTATTTTATGATTTTCTATTATTTTATTTTGTGATATTAATGGCATTTTATCTGGCTCAAGTGCAACAATTTCTATGTTTTCATCCCATTTTTTCAACCTTCTTCCTACTCCTATTAGAGTTCCTCCTGTTCCTACTCCAGATACAAATGCTGCAACTTTTTCTGGAAGTGTATTTACTATTTCCTCTCCCGTTGTTTCATAATGCGCTAATATATTATCCGTATTAGCAAATTGATTAGCTAAATATCCTTTCTTTTCTTTTGCCAATTTTTTTGCTTCTTCTAAGCATTTTTTAAATCCACCTTGTTCTTTTGATATTAAGATTACTTCTGCCCCAAATGCCTTCATTAGTTTTACTCTCTCTATACTTGCCCAATCTGGCATAAAAATATACACCGGGTGTTTATAGTATGCTCCTAATGCTGCAAGTGATATTCCTGTGTTTCCACTTGTTGCTTCTACTATTGGCATACCATCTTTTAATATACCTCTTTCTTTAGCATTTTTTATTATATAATATGCTACTCTATCTTTTATACTTCCTGTTGGATTATATGATTCTAATTTTGTATATATGCAATTTATATTTTCTCCATTTTTATATTTTATCTTTATCATTGGTGTATTCCCTATATGTTTTAGCACTCCTATCCCTCCTCACTTTTTATGTCATTACTATATATAATATATAATATACAATTTTTTTTCAACTGTTATTTCTCTTATATTGAAAATGCTTCTTTTTTATAATATAATATTAATAGTATGCAAAATTGGAGGTGTAGTTATGGATAAAATTGCAATTATTTCTGATGTACATGGAAATATTACTGCTTTAAAGGCCGTAATTGCTGATATTGAAAAAAGAAATATAAATAAAATCTTCTGCTTGGGTGATAGTGTTTTGAAATCCTGTAATTCAGATCAAGTTATAGATTTACTACGTGAGAAATGTGAAGTAATTTTAAAAGGTAATTGCGATGAAGCTATAACTAGACCTGATATTCCTAAAGGCAGATTTTGGACACGAGATTTAATAGGCGAAGAAAGAGCTTCTTTTATTTATAATTTACCTGTATCTTATGATTTTTATATGAGTGGTTACTTAATTAGGCTTTTTCATTCTTCACCATTTGGACTAGATTATATATTTAATCCTATGTTTTCAAATAAAAATACTATTTATTCCGCTACTGAAATTCATGATGCTATGCAATTATTTGAAAACACTGAATTTATAGGAAAAAGTAAATCTGATCCTATTCCAGATATAGTTGGTTATGGGCATATTCATACCCCTAATTTATTACGCATTCGTAATAAGACTTTATTTAATCCTGGTAGTGTTGGAATGCCTATTGAAATGCTTAATGATAATTATAATGATGAAACTAACAAATTTTCTACCGTAGCATCATATATTATATTGGAAGGTATATATGGAAGCAAGGAACTTTCTTCTATTGATTTAAATTTAGTAAGACTTCCTTATGATATTGAGGAAGAAATTAAACTTTTAGAAGCTTCTACTTTACCTAGTAAAAATAAAATAATAAAAGAGTTAAGAAGTGCGACAAACTATGCTAATATGAAATAAGATATAATTAATATATTTAAGAGGTTTTTATATGGATGATACACTGAATACTGTAAAAGGTATTTTAAAAAAATATACTCAAGAACATTTAATTAGTTTTTATAGCCAACTTACAGAAACACAAAAGTCAAATTTATTAAACCAAATTCTAAATATTGATTTTGATGAAATATTAGAATTGTATAACATGTTTAATGATTCTGACGTAAATCCAACAGAAGAAATCGAACCACTAAAATATTCAGATAAATCTACCCTTTCTCCTAGCAAGCTTAAACAATACTACAATAACGGCATTAAAACTATAAAGGCTGGAAAAGTTGGTGTTATAACCCTTGCTGGTGGACAAGGATCTAGACTTGGATTTAAAGGTCCAAAAGGTACATTTTGTTTAGATACAAATCCCAAAATATCTTTATTTGAAATATTATGTAATTATATTAAAGGGTACGCTAATAAATATAAAATAAATATACCTTGGTATATTATGACTAGTACAGCAAATTATTTTGATACCATAAATTTTTTTGAAAAGAATGATTTTTTTAATTATAATAGAAATAATATTCATTTTTTCACACAAGCAAATATGCCTATTATTGGTATTGATGGTAAACTTATTTTATCTGAAATATATAAAGTACATTTTGCTTCAAATGGTAATGGTAATGTTTTTAAAGCTTTAAAAAAAGCCAATTTAATTTCTGATATGGAATCAAGGAAATTACAGTGGTTGTTTATTGGTGGAATTGACAACGTATTACTTGATCCATTAGATCCTGTTTTTATAGGATATACAATATCTTGTAAAACACAAGTATCTTCAAAAACATTATTTAAAGAAGATCCATCTGATATATCTTGGATTTTTGCTAAAAATAATAAAAAAATTGGTATTGCAGAATGTGAAAATTTTACAGAACAAATATCTATGCTTACTGATAAAAAAGGAAATTATCTTTACAGAGAAACAAATATGCTTGCACATTTATTCTCTCTAAATGCAATTAAAAAATTATCTACTATAAAATTACCTTATCATAGAGCTTTTAGAAAAAACGCTTTTGTTAATGAAGAAGGTATGAAACAAGTTCCTGATAGTCCTAATATATATAAATTTGAACAGTTTGTTTTTGATGCTTTTTCATATTTTAATAATATAGCTCTTTTACGTGTTAAAAAGGATGATGAATTTGCTCCTATAAAAGACTTTAATGGACCATATAATCCTGAAGTAGCAGCAAAAAAATACGAGGAATTAATATTAAAGAAATAAAAATAATAATAAAAATACAAAATGTCACAATTCAAGCCGATATTGTGACTTTTTTCGAGCTTTTTTTACATTATTTTACAAGTTTTTTAACAAGTTTTTAAAAATTGAAACAAAGTATTGATTTTTTCCATTTTTTGGAATATAATTTATTTATAATTAATTATGATTTTCAATTTATTTGATTTTAGTCTTGATACGGCCGTATCTTATTTCATATATATTGATTTTTTTCTATAAAGATTTTTTTCTTAATTAAGTCTTTTTAGCAAATTTCTTTCTTTAAATTTTTATGGATATCTACTAATTTCTCTTAAACTTTAATTTATTAATATATAGTAATTATATAATAATATATTTTTTAGATTAGTAATATCAGTAGTGCGCACTACTATCTTTTTTAGATGCAGAAGAAAGTCTTCTACATCTATTAATAGTGTATTTTTTAATATTGTATTCCAATTAATTCAAATTCATAATTCTCATAATTTGGCATATATTGTTTTAACATTTCATAAAATTTCTTACCATGTCTTTTAACTTTTAAAAGACAGAACTCATAAAAAATTATGTACTCAACTATTTCTTTTCTATATTTCACAATATCTGGATTAATTATTAATCTACCAGCTAAACATTTGGCTAATCTTTTATCTAATTTCATTATTTTATAATCTTCTGGTGCAAATTTTAATGTTGTTCTTACTTTTTCCATTATTACTTCTAATTCTTTTTTTGCTATTTCATCATACATTTTTTCTAATAAAATATCTATTATAATGTTATTATAAATTTTTCTAAATTTATATGGAAGGCATATTTCTATTTCATTTGTTTTTAATTTTAAATTTGGTTTTTTAATATATCTATATAAAACTTTTAATTCATAATTTGCTCCAAAAATTTTTACTTGTTTTGATATATTATTTATTTTTTTCATAAAAATTACCTCCTATTTATTTCTCACTTTTTCTGAACTTTTGTTTGTATTATTTTATAATTTTATATTGGATTTGTCAATACTTTTTCAAAAATTTGTTCGGTTTTTTTGAGTTTTTAATTTTTGTTGATTTTGTGCTACTTTCATGCACTTTTTCAAAGCTAGTATTATGTCGATTTTTTCTTTTCCCTGTTTTTAATAGCTCTTGAATTAATTCTTCTAATATTTTTAATTTTTTTATATGTATAATTATGTAATTTTATATATTTTTTAATTATTTTTTAAGTTGACTATTATAAGATATATTGTTATTATTAGTTTAGCTTTATAAGGAGTGATAACATGAAAAATTCTTTTAATAAATTAGCAACCACTTCAGATAATCCAAAATGGAATAATATTATTTCAAGAGAACATCCTTTATACTCAAGAAATAATGATATTAGATCTGAATTTGAAAGAGATTTTACTAGAATTATACATAGTAATGCATATAGAAGATTAAAACATAAAACACAAGTATTTTATTCTCCTCAAAACGACCATATATGTACTCGTATAGAACATGTTAACCATGTAGAATCTATTAGTTATACAATTGCTCATTATTTAGGATTAAATGAAGAATTAACCAAAGCAATTGCTGTAGCTCATGACCTTGGTCATAGTCCTTTTGGACATAAAGGTGAAAAAGTATTAAATGATATTTCTAAAAGGGATATTGGAACTTCATTCTGGCACGAAAAAAATGGTCTTTATTTTGTAGATAATATAGAACTTCTTGAAGATACAGAAGGATATAAGCAAAACTTGGATTTAACATATGGTGTAAGAGATGGTATTATTTCTCATTGTGGTGAAATTGATGAAAATTCTCTTGTTCCAAGAGATGAATTTATTAATTTAAATGATTATACTTATCCTAATGAATTCAAGCCTTATACTTGGGAAGCTTGTGTTGTAAAGATTTCTGATAAAATTTCATACCTTGGTAGGGATATAGAAGATGCTGTTTCTCTTGGTATATTAGATGAACATCTAGATGAGCTATATAATTTGGTAGGACATAAAAATGGAACTCTTAATAACACTGTAATTATTAATACTTTAATTTATGACCTTTGTAGTAATTCAACACCAGAAAAAGGATTGTACTTTTCAGATTCAGCTTTAGAGCTTATGAATAAAATTAAAAAATTTAATTATGAGCATATTTATTTATCTGATATATTAAAACCTTCTGTAAGATATTTTGATGTAGTTATTAACCAAATTTACAGTGCTATTAAGCAGTGTTATGACGGAGAAAATACTTTTAATAAACTTAATAAATTAAAAAAATTCTACCCTAATTTAATAAATGGTTTTATGGAATGGTATAATAATTTTTCTGATAATGTCCCAAGAGATGGGTTAAGAAATAAAGTTTTATTTAATATAAATCATCCTAAAGACTTTTATTTTGCTATTATACTATATATTTCTGGTATGACAGATAAATTTGCTATTGAAATGTATAATGAAATAATTGGATATTAGACCAAAATGACGAATTAAGGCTATCCTTAATTCGTCATTTCTTTTACCAACCACTTTTTATCACACATTAATATTAATTTAAACAACCATTAAATTTTGTTTTGCTAAATCTTTATTACTATTTTTTATAATTCCAAGAATTGCTTCATCTGTAGTGTTTTCCTCTGCAAATAAGTTTCTATATTTATAAACAATATATTTTTTTGCAAGTTCAAATTTATCTAATTCAATTAATTTTTCTTCAATTATATCTTGTATATCTTCTACGAGGATTCTTTTTTTATCTAATTCTTCTATATATTTAGTTATACTTTTAATTTCTTCTTTTGTAGCTCTTTCATCTGGATTTACTTCTAGATTAGCTTTTTCAATACCTGTTTGGATTTTTGATCTGTCATAGAATACAACACTTCCATCTCTCTTTATTACCTTCATTTTATAATTCCTCCTCATGTTTGAATATGTACTTATTATATATCTTTTTTTTATTTTTTCTGTTGCAAAACTAACTTATTATGGATTTTACATTTTTCGACTTTTTAATCTTTAGAGCCGAAAGAGTTACGTTTAAATTTTTGAAATATTACAATTATGTTACAAATTTTATTGCCTATTTTATTGATTTTGAGGCTTGTTTCCTTTATAATAGTTTTATGTAGATATGAGGTGGACATTATGGGGATTAGTTTTGATTTAAATAATTTCATTTATGATTTTTCTTGTAATTGTAAAAAAGTTCAAAAAAAGTCTTTTTCTAAGGGGCAAACTGTAACAACATACATCAAAAATAGGAATCAATTATGCATCCTATTAAATGGCCATGTTGATTTAGTAAGATATGACTCAAATGGAAATAGAACTATAGTAGAACATTTTTCAAAAAATGACTTTTTTGGAGAAGTTTTTTATAAAGTTACAGTTAATAATGAACTAATTGTTGAGGCCAAATCTGCCTGTACTGTTCTTTTTTATATCTATGATGAATTAAAAGAACAATGTGATACTGATTGTAAATTTCATAATACTTTAAGTGAACGTCTACCAGAACTAATGCTAGATAAAATTACAGAATTAAATACTAGAATTGAACTTTTAACCCAAAGAAATACCAGAGACAAAATACTTATGTATTTTTCTTTAATTTCTACTAGGAAGCAAAAGAAATCATTTGAACTTCCTCTTTCTTTAACAGATTTAGCTGACTATTTAAATGTTAACAGAAGTGCAATGATGAGAGAATTAAAATTACTAAAAGAAGAAGGATTAGTAGATAAAATAGGAAATCGAATAACATTATTATATAAATAAGAAAGGTGTGCATTTCGCGTTGCGAATATGCACCGCCCAATGAAACCTAACCTTGTTTTATAAATATTTTTACTTCTTTTTCTGTTATTAATTCTGCAAATCGTTTTCCATCTTCTTTGTCGCCTACTATCTCTCCATAGTGTGTAGGTACAACAATTTTTGTTTTTATTTTGTTTCCAAGTTCTGCAGCTTCTTTATAATCCATTGTGAATGTTCCTCCAATTGGTAAAAACGCTATGTCACATTCAATTTCTTGTATCTCTGGAATATTGTCTGTATCTCCAGCTACATAGTATTTTGTACCATTAGTTTCCACAATATATCCAACCCATTTATTCTTTTTAGGATGATAATTTTTGCTTATATTATATGCATATGTAGTTTTTACTTTTAAGTCATCTATGTTATATTCTTTATCTGGCTCTATAACTATTGTATTCTCTTTTTCCACTAATTTTTCCGCTTCTTTTTTTATGTCTTTAGGTACAATTAATTTTGTTCCTTGTTTTTTTATTTTCTCTATATCTTCTGGTGAAAAATGATCATAATGTGAGTGTGTACAGAAAATATAATCTGCATCATTAAAATTTTCTTTTATTTTATATGGATCAAAGTAGATTGCTTTATCTACTTCTTTTATTTTTATACTACTATGACATAATACATTATACATATTCTATTCCCTCCAAATCTAATAAATATTTTTTGTTTTCTATTCCAGCACTAAATCCTGTCAAACTTTTGTCGCTACCTAATATTCTGTGACATGGAATTAAAATTAAAATCTTATTTTTTCCAACTGCATTCGCTGCCGCTCTTATTGCCGATGGCTTTTTTATTCTTTTAGCTAATTCTTTATAAGATATTTCTTTTCCAAATGGAATTTTATTAATTTCCTTCCATACTTTATTTTGAAATTCTGTACCAGTATATATGATAGGTACATCAAACGTTGTTCTTTTTCCTGCAAAATATTCATCTAATTCTTGTTTACATTTATTTATAATGTTATTTTCATTATTGGTTTTATCAGAATATTTTTCTGCATATTTATTATCAAATTTATCCTTTACTATACTTATTTCTAATATTCCATTTTCATTTGCCTTTATTTTTAATAAGCCAATTGGTGAATTATATAAATAACTGTACATAATAGTTTCATTTCGATATATTTTTTATATTAAATATACCTTATCCTTTCTTTTTTAATTTATCCTATTATATCACTTGTTATTATATTTGAAAACTCTCCTTCTTTATTTTTAAAGAAGAAGAGTTTTTGTTTACATTATACTATCCCACCTTTTATTTACTTCGTTCCAATTAATTATATTCCAAAAGGCATTAATATAATCTATTCTTTTAGTTTTATATTGTAAATAATATGAGTGTTCCCACATATCAAGTACAAGAAGTGGTACACAGCCCCAAAGTGTAAGATTTTGATGCTTTTCACATTGTAATATTTCAAGTTTTTTAAACCTTGGTACCCATACCAATAAGTTCCATCCAGATGCTTCTACTACTTTACTACTTTCTGTAAATTGATTTTTAAACTTTTCATAACTTCCAAAATCAATATTTATTTGCTCCATAAGAGAAATGTTTGGATTGCTCGGTATTGGTATTCCCATGTTCTTAAAAAACATTTCATGTAAGATTACTCCTGAGCCGTAAAAACTTAAATCTTTTTCTAAGCATTTTATATTTTCAAAATTGTTTTCCCTTCTTGCCGCACTCAGTTTTTCTTCTGTTTTATTTGTATTATCTACATATCCAGAATACAATATGTCATAATGAAGCACTAATGTTTCTTTGCTGTAGTATGGCTCTAAAGCATCTACAGGATATGGTAACACTATTTTGTTAATCATATATTCCTCCTTACTTACAGTTTTACAATATTATCTATTTAATAAATATATTCCAATGTTTAGATAGGTTGCAAAAATTGTCCATAATAAATATGGTATTTGAATATATGCAGAAATTTTATTCTTTTTATAAAATATAACTATCATATATATGATTAGTAGAACTAAAACTATAATCCATATACATGATACAAGTCTCCACTTAAGCACAAAAAATATAATAGGCCATATTAAATTAACAATTAATTGTAAATAATATATCTTTTTTGCTTTATCATCTAAAACATTATTAATATCTAAAATACTGTATGATACCCCCATTAAAATATATAATGCTGTCCATACTATTCCAAATAGAAATCCTGGTGGAGATAATGGTGGTTTTTCTAAAGAATTATAATCCATAAACTGTGAAACTATAATACCTATTATTCCTCCTAGCAATACTGGTACTAAAATATTTTTTATCCATAACCATTTATTTTTCAATTGCTTTCCTCCTATAAATACAAAATGAGTATACCTGAATATAATATATTTTTATTATATTCAAATATACTCAAAAAATTCTAACTAAATTTTGTTGGCAAGTGTTTCTATCTTCCACCACCGCCTCCTCCGGCCTCCGGCCTCCTCCGCCTCCGCCAGAGAATCCTCCTCCTGAACCTGAGCCAGAAGAATATGTAGATGATATAGATGAATTTATTGAACTGCTAAAGCTTGATGAAAAATTACTATGATACATAAAGTATAGTGATGATGTTGTGTTTATTGTATCCAATGTATCTATATCTGGATAAACTGTTTTTAATTGTTTTAGTACTTTATCTGCAATTCCAAAGGCTGTGGCATATACTAGGTATTTTTCCCACACTGTTACAGCTGGAACCTCTTTTTCGTTTAAAAGAGAAAAGTCTTCCATATATTTTTTTAAGCCTTTCCACTTTTCTTTTAAATTTATTCCTTCTTGTGTTAAAACATTTGTCTTTTTTACAATTCTAGAGCAAAGTATACCATTTATAAGTAATACAATTGATAATGGTATTAACATATATATTAATGTAAAGAAAAACATAAAATAGTATGTACTTGCTTTTGCTCTGTATTTACTATGCTCTTTATTATTTTTCTTATCCAACAATTTTTGTTTTGATAAAGAATTTTCAATAATACTTTTGGTTCTTTCTATAAGGCTTTGAACTTTTGATGGATTATTTTTAATGTGTTTTTCTAACTCTTTCATTTCTATTTCATTATTTTGTTTTATTGCGTTTCTTATAAAAATGATAGTGTTTCTTTCTTCCCTTTTTAATTCATCAATATCTTTATTCATGTCTATTATGTAAATTTTTTCTTTTTTACTATTTTCATTTTCTTTAACTACCTTTAAATCTAAATATCCTTTTAATTTTAAATTAAGAATATTTGCGGAAAATATATTTCCAAAACATGTTCTAAAAGTTTTATATGGCTCTCTTAAAATATATAACGCCTCTCCAGGAGTAGCATCTTCTTTAGGTAATTCTCTAAAATAATCTAATTTTTGGTCTGGTTTATATTTCTGTATTCCTATCAAGGTTTTTCCATATTTAACTGCTTTCTCTATGAAAATTATACATAATGCAAGTACTACATATATGCCAAAAACTAATATAACTCCATCTTTTATTTCTACCCATTGTCTTTTTAAGTTTGCCTGATTTGCCCATTTAGTTTCTTCTTTTATAACTTCATCATATATAGCTTGATTATATGTTCTTGCTGAGGATTTAATCATTGAATTTGGAAATAATGTTCTTATCTCTACCATATTTCCTGCTTCATAATCATTTACTTGAAATTTTATTTCGTCTTTTCCTGAAGCATATATTTCTCCATTTAAGCCTTCTGTATGTCCCCATACCTTTATTTCTTGAATATCATTTACTTTATCTGGTAGTATTATTGTTCCTGTTATTTTATCTGCATTTATAGAAAAATCTTCTCCTACAAATTGCCAATATAATTCAGCAAAATCATCATATTTAGCTACAGCATCATTTACATGGTAAGATATTTCATATACTCTATTTCCATATGAATTATCCATCCCAACTCCCCATGCTATTTCAAAAAGCCCTTTTGAATTTTTTAATGCGTAAAACGAATTTGCTGTAACATGGTACATTTCCTGATTAATTTGTGAGAATGTATAATTTTTTCCATTTGTTTTTTCAACAACCTTTACATCTGTAATTGAAGAATATCGTTCTTCATCAATTTTGAATGTTTTAAACAATGTATTTGTACGGCTTATGTCTATATCCCACATTTCAGTTACATCCATGCTTCCATCTGAATTAACTTGTGCTTTGAATTCTAATTTATTGAGATTTAGGCTCCCAGAATCTGCTTTTACAACATTTTTAGAGCAAAGCAAACTAAATAATATTACTAATAGTATAAATGTGATTTTGCTGAATAATTTTTTCATAATCTTCTCCTATTTTAACTTTTATAAAATGCTGTATATCCTTTATATGCTTCATATAAATCAAATTTACTTGTTACTTCATATGGTGCATGCATTGAAAGTACTGGAATTCCACAATCTATTACATCTATTCCTTTATTAGCTAAAATATATGCGATTGTTCCTCCACCGCCAATATCTACTTTTCCTAATTCTGTTACTTGATATTTTACATTGTTTGATTCAAAAATATTTCTTACTGTAGCTACATATTCTGCATTTGCATCAGATGCTCCAGACTTTCCTCTAGCACCTGTATATTTGTTAACAGCAATTCCTTTTCCGATAAATCCTGCATTGTTTTTATCAGATACATTAGCATATATTGGGTCAAATCCTGCATCTACATCTGCTGATAACATTTTTGAATTACAGAATACTTTATCTAATAGATTTGGTCTATTAACTCCTAATTTATTTAAAACTTCAGACATGAAATATTCAAATACATTTGATTCCATTCCTGTATTTCCCATGCTTCCAATTTCTTCTTTATCAGAAATTATACATACAGCTGTTGTATTTGGTATTTCTTCCATATCAACTAATGCTGTTAGTTCTGAATAAACACAAATTTTATCATCTTGTCCGTATCCAGCAACCATACTTTCATCAAATCCCATACTTCTACATTTCATAGCGGGTACTAATTCTAATTCAGAACTTACAAAATCGTTTTCTGTTATTCCATATTTTTTATTAAGTATATTTAAAACGTTTAATTTAACTGCTTCTGGAACATCTTTATCATATGGAATACTTCCCACTAATAAATTTAAGTCTTCGCCATTTATTCCGTTTTTTAGTTTTTTCTCCATTTGATCTGTTGCTAAATGTGGTAATAAATCAGTTATTGTAAATATTGGATCATTCTCATCTTCACCAATATTTATTTCTACTTTCTCTCCATTGGCTTTTACTATAACACCATGTATACTTAGCGGAATAGTTGTCCATTGATATTTTTTTATTCCTCCATAGTAATGTGTTTTTAAATATGCAAGTTCTCCGTCTTCATATAATGGGTTTGGTTTTAAATCAAGTCTTGGTGAATCTGCATGAGCACCAATTATATTAACCCCATTTTCTATACTTTCATTTCCAATAACTGCTAAATACATACTTTTTTCTCTGTTTATATAATAAACTTTATCCCCTGGTTTTAAAGCGTCATATTCTTTAATATCTTTGAATCCTTTGCTTTCAGCAATTATTTTACTTTGTTTTATTATCTCTCTTTCTGTTTTAGCCTTATTCATAAATTTAATATAGCCTTCAGCATAATTAAAGACTTCATCTTTATTAACATCTGTATTCCAGCCATTTTCTTTGTTACTAAAAAGTTTTTGTTTTAATTCCTCAACTTCTTTTTTATCTGCCATAATATCGTCTCCTTCCTATTCTTTATCTAATCCTTACACATTATATCATGGTTATCATTTTTTTCAATATAAATTTATATATAATTTTTACTTTATTTTACTAAAAAACTATTAATATTATGCTCATTTTTTTCATATATATTAATTATATAGTATTTACAAAACGCTTCTTTTGTAGTTTAATATTAGTGTGTTAATAAAAGAAAGGATGTGTTAGTATGGATGAAAATAACGAAAATAATCAAAATTCTCAAAACACCGAGAACACAAATGCTGAAGTAATTAAAAACGAAGTAAAAGAAACTGTTTCAGATGTTAAAGCAGATGTTAAAACAGAAGTAAAAAAAGAACCTAAAGAATCAGAATTTAAAAAGGAAGCTAATGCAGCCAAAAACTTTTTTTCAAATTTCTTTAAAACTCCTTTTACAGAAATGAAGAAAATGGTAGAGTCACCAAAATCATTCTTAAAGGTAGCTATTCTTATTTTTGTAGTTTGGGTTGTTGCTGAATTAATTGGAAGTATTATTTCTATAGCAAGAACATATTCATATAGTAGTTACTCTTCATGGGGTATGTTTATGAGAAATTCTATTAGAGATTTCTTTAGTGTTATATGGAGTATTTTAAATCCAGCTATAATAGTGGCTTTACTTTCAGTTATTATTTATTTACTTATGAAAAACAAAAAGAAAAATTACTTAACGATATTAATTACAATTATTACTGCAAAAATACCAGTTGTTTTAGCAAATATTGTATCATTATTGGGAATAAATACTGAGCTTACTAAAATCACAGCATCTTTTTCAAGTATTTGCTCTGTATTTTCTACAGTATTGGTATATTTTGCAATTAAAGCATTATATAAAGAAGATGATGATAATAAAGCTTCAATAACATTTTTAATTACAATGTCAATTTATTATGCTGTTTTATTAGTATTTAAATTCTTTAATCTTTACATATAATTTTATAGAACAAAAAATACACCTATTCATTAGAAAAGGTGTATTTTTTTATAAAATTGCGCTTAAAATTAATATTCCTATATTATCATTATATATTTTTGGGAATTGCGATATTGGAAGTGGATTTTCTCCTAATCCTACTTCTATTGTATATCCCGGTCTATTATAATCTTGAATAAACCAATCTTTATACCCAGCAAAACTAGAATTATATGGTATTTCTTCTAATGCATATCCACTAGCCTCTGAAAGTCTTTCTCCTATTTCCCTACTTCTAGGAGGATTATAGTTTTGAAATTGCCAATAAATTACTTCTCCCTGAGAATGATATGCAAGTAATAAGCTAAAATTATGAGCTAATGTAAAATTATATATAGCTAATGCTTCTGGCTCGGTTAAAGGTTCAAAGCCAACAAAATCTCTTGGCGCTGGCATTGTATATCCTTGTGCAAATTTTATTTCTTTAGCATTATTCCATCCTGCAGGAAATTGTAAATTTAAATCCACACCATTAAAATTAGCTTTCCATCCATTCGGGAATGGAATACTTGGAAAATTTAATGATATATCTTTGAACTGATTATATATACCTGTATTTTGATTTATAACTCCTGTAACTAAGTCAACTCCATCTGGATTTACCATTGGCACTATATAAATTGATGTATTATTAAATATTTCTCTAACTTTATAGCCATATAAAACTCCATCTTTTTCATATTCAATACAAAAATTTTCTACAAACTTCATTAGTAAAACACTAGTTATCCACTCATTAGCATGATAAGATGAGCTATAAAATACTTCCTTGTTTCCATTACCTATACGTATATATGGTATAGGATTTCCTAGTACGCTATATCCAATATTTCCAATTCTTAAAAAACCGTATCTCTTTTTTAGTTGTTCTATATTATTCATTAATATACATGAAGAATATGAAATATCGGTTGGAACTATTTTTGTATCTTCGTTCATATAAATCACCTAATATATATTATTCAGATTATTTCAAAGTGTGTTATTTTACATAATTTTTATTTATATTTATTAAGAGGAAGCACCCAGTCTGGATGCTTCCTCTTGGAATTACATAAACTTAGCGGACTTACTCGTAACCAAGCCATATGGATTGACTCTAAAGAAGTATTGTCCCAGAATGCCCACTTGTTTCGGTTGAACTTCTTCAAACACTCTGCTGGCGAATATTTCCTTAGATGACATCTCCCCGTGATTTATCAGCACAAGGTTAAGGTGATTAAACCTTTGCAAAAAGCTAATCATCTCGTCAGCCTTTGCATGCGCTGAGAACTCGTTGGTGTATTCGACATCTGCCTCCTTCTTATACAAGAGACCTTTAATCTTAACAAGCTGACCAAACTCTGTATCCTTAATACGCCTTCCCAAGGTTCCCTCAGCCACATAACCCGTAAATTGGATAAGTGCCTTTCCACTGGTTATATAATAAGGGATGTATTTTTGTACAGGTCCATGCGAACCCATGCCTGATGTTGCCACAATTATTTTTGCTCCACCACCTTGCATCATGGTTCTCTTTGTTGCCTTATCAGCAAACCTCACGTTGTCTGGCAAGAAATTAATCATTTTTGCCTTAACACCCAACAAACCATTCCTGCACATCATGGTATATCTTATGCCAAGTTTACCATCAACATATATTGGGACCTCCGCAGAAAGAAGTTTATCTTCCTGCAACCTCTTAAGATAATAGAGGATTTCCTGCATACGTCCAAGTGCAAAGGCGGGTATTACAACAGTCCCACCATTTCTGACGTGCTTAAGGACATTGTCCTTAAAGCTTTCTTGCATCTCCGTAGAATTCATATATCCGTATGTGGATTCTTGAACAATAGTAAGAGGCAAATCGTATACCCACTCGGGAACCGGTTCCAAATCAAGGAAAAGATTCTTGTTGTTGTAGTCCCCTGTAAAGAGGATGTTAATGTCCCTTTCTCCTGGATAACTAATCTGTACCAGGATCATCGCTGCGCCAAACAAATGCCCATTAGCAAAGAACATCACCCTAACGTTATCTCTTACTTGAATCCACTGGTTGTATTCAGACCCCTTCACATATTGCATGACATCTTTAGCATCTTTTTCTGTGTAAAGCTCCTTTTCTTTGTTCTGTTTTGCATTCTCCCGAAGTACTTTAGCACTATCGCTAAGTGCTGTCGGCATGATGTTCTTGGTGACATTGGTTGTATAAATGCAACCTCTAAATCCATTCTTAATGAGGAACGGCAGTCTGCCGATATGGTCCACGTGAGCATGAGTAATCAAACAAAATTCAACGTTGCTAGGATTAAACCTAATCTCTTTATTTCGTTTCAAATACTCTGGCTCTTGAAACAGGCTGAAGTCGACAAGAAATTGGAACTTCTTGCCGTTTGGAAGCCGGACAGGTACAATATGACCCGAACCGGTTACCTCCAGATGGACATCCATGATATCTGCATAGAACGGTTCTTTCCTACCCATAACATAACTCCTTACTTAAAGTAGTTTTCCTACATTACAGTTCCATTTTATCACCTTACATTGCTTTTATCAACAATTTTTTTGCTTTTACATGTGTTTATTGTATTTTTTGTATAATTTTCTAAAATAAATCTTACACTCAATAAGAATAAAGGGAAGACCGCCCACCACAATGGTGAGCGGTCCAATCATGTACGAACATGACTATCGGCAAAAGAACTTACTTTAGCAAGCTCCTAAATTAACGCCGATGAGATGGTGTAAGCCTAATGCGAATATCTCCTCTCAAAATCTTTGAGGGCTTTCTCTCGGCTCTCTGTGATAGCCTCCACCTCTTCATCGATTGTATCGGCATATCCGATGTACGTCTTGGGAGTCAGCTCAATCAGAGCTGCCTTTGCCTCGGGCGGAAGAGCATCACAGGACTCAATGAAGTTCTGGATATCCTCCTTGGAAATCTCCTTTCCCCTAGTATATTCCTTCAGCATATCGTATGCCTCAGGATGTCCGTACGAACGAAGAACGGTTTGAATGGGCTCAGCCAAAACCTGCCAGTTGTCTTCCAAGTCTTGACTGATGACATAGTGGTTCACCGTCACCCGCTTTAGGCCACTGATGGCCTGCTGGATTGTTTGAAGTGAATAGCCAAAAGCCATGCCGATATTTCTCTGAGCAGAGGAATCTGAAAGATCCCTTTGCATACGGGAAACAGGGAGCTTACTTGACAGCCAGTTCAAAATTGCATTGGCACAACCGATATTTGCCTCAGCATTCTCGAACCGTATGGGGTTCACCTTGTGTGGCATTGTGCTACTGCCAACTTCCCCTTTGACGGCTTTCTGGGCAAAGTACCCGTGGCTAATATACAGCCACATATCACGCACGAGGTCGAGCGTAACATTGTCAAAGTGACTCATGGCATCAAACAGATGACACATGTAGTCGTGGCTCTCAATCTGAGTAGTGACAGGGTTGAAGTCGAGCTCCAACTCTTCTTCGACGAACTCCTCGGCGAGTTCCATCCATTCCAGCTCTTGCTCAGGGAATGCAACAGATATTGCTGCATAGTTACCTGTAGCTCCGTTGAATTTTGCCAAAGGCCTAATTGCCATGACATTCTCCAAAGAGCGCGACAAGCGGTAATAATATACCGTAAACTCCTTTCCCACGGTAGTTGGGGTTGCTGGTTGACCATGAGTATGTGCCAGCATTGGTATGTCCAGATGGCAAAAGCCCTCAAGCTCGTCAAGCAGCTCTTCTGCTGCAGGCACCCACACATCGTGCAGTGCGTACTTAATCATGTTCGCATAGGCGATGTTTGTGATGTCTTCCGACGTACATCCGATGTGCACAAAGCTGGTAAGTTCATCCAGACCCATAGCACGAAGTTCATCATCAACGAACAGCTCAACGGCCTTAACATCGTGGTTAATACGTGCTTCGTGCTCCTTAACGGCTGCGAACGACTCTGCAGAGAAGCTCTCGGAGATGTCCAGAATATCTGGAATAACATCCTCTGGGATGCTGTTCAGAATCTCGTTGGTGTAAACGGTCTCAAGCAGATAGACCAGCCAATGGACCTCGACCCACACTCGGTTCTTCACGAGTGCATACTCGGAGAAATAAGGAGCCAAAGCATCCCTAATCCCTGAGTAACGCCCATCCAGAGGGCAGATTGCGATTGCTTCACTCGGAAGCTCTTGCAGTTCTTTTGCAAGCATGTTTGTAATCCTTTCCTCTACATTACGAACGTTTACTTAGTATGTTCTATACATCCCCCTTTCTAAAGGTTATTTAACTATTGTCTTCCCATGATGCCAAAAGCTTTAGAAATACAATAGTCCGTACGCCCGCTATTATATCATATTTTTCTTTTTATGTAAACACTTCGTTCTTATCTTTCTGGTCTTATATTTTTGTTATCACTTTCCCGTTCTATTTTTTATTAATTTATGTTATCATATATTTAATAAATATATTTTAGGAGGTGTATTAATGAAAATAGTTGATAACATTAAAAACTTTATACATAAAATTAAGAAAAAAAGTCAACTATTATTAGATCCTCCTGTAAATTTGTATTCCGATTTAATAAATAGCCCTAAAATTCAAAATGTTATAAATAATATGCCTCAAAATTTATCTAAAATGGAAAAAGCATATTATATATATTTGGAGCTTGGCAAATTTCTTAGTGAAAGCCCTACATTTGTATTTTCAGATATTGCAGGAAAGAAAATACATTATAATGATATGATAGATGATGAATATTATGGTATTTGTAAATCTTTTTCAGAATTATATGTTAGCATTTTAGCAGATGAAAGAATTGGAATTTCAGCAGATTCTGTTAAAAGATATTCTCAAAGTTTAATTCCTCATATTGATACAATTCTAAAGATAGACGAAAAATATTATATATCTAATTTAATAAGCGATTTATCCAGGATAAAAACCTCAAGAAGAGTTAATAGTTTTTGTTTTGATTTAGAAAGACCTGTGGGTGATGTAATAGAAGAGCAAGATAATAGTTATTACTTAGCAAGATTAAAAAAACATTATGGTAAAATTGATAGCTTATCAAGGAAAGATATTGAACAACTAGACAAAAAAATAGGATATAGCTTTTTTGTACCACAAGTTTCAAATCCAAATGAAAGAGGCCTTTATACAGAAGATATAATAGAGCTATTAAGAAAAGATATGAATAATCCTGAATTATTTAAAGAATATGTATTACATGGTAAAGACGTTCCAGAAGATGAAATATTAAAATATAAATTGGATTATATTTTTGATATGGCGCCTAAACTTATAGATAGTAGAAATCAAATTAATTATTTAGAAAATATAAGATATTATTTTTATATTGCAAGCAATCTATTATCTCGAGAAGAAGGTTTAAGAATAAAACCATATGTGGCTGTAGAAGGTGGTGACTTAACTAAAATAATATCCATTATAAAAGTAACCCCTTCCAAAAAATCTAAAAACAGAAATGATAAAAATGAAAAAAACAATAACTTTTATTATTTATATTCAACCAGCGATAAAAAATATGCGGATAAAACTCCAGAAGAAATGAGAGAATTTATGGATAGTATAGATAAAGATTGTTTACATATAGTAGGTTTAAATGATCGTTTTGATCCAAGAAAAATTGATGAACTTGAAATATAATAAGGAGTAGAAATGAAATATATAAAAACTAATAAAATTGATTATGGACATACTTTTTTTCATTTTAGTCGAATAGATAGTAGAGATAGTATTGCAAAAAATGGTCTGCAATCTGTAGCTGGCGGTGAAAATGAGGCTGGAAATGATAAAAATAATCCCACCATCTATTTTTCTTATGGAATAGATGGAATGTTAAAAGCTATAGATGTATGGATAAGGTGGGAGTACAATAATTTCGCTAAAAAAAGTAAATCCGGATATATTCCGCCACATAGACATATTGAGCAATCTTTAATGAAAAAAACATATGAAAAAATATACCATGATTTTAAGCAAAGAATATATCTTAAAGTTGATTTAATAGAAGGTCAAAATCCACAAACTAGCGATTTTTCTTTTGATGGAATTGACCAAAAGAAAATAGATGCTTATGAAATTTATAAAAGAGAAATGAAAAGATTCGAAAGAAGAGAACAGAAATGGAAACCAGTATACCCGAACCCTGTAATGCAATGGATGTACGGACCTTATAGTGATTTTACTACATTTAAGCAGGATAATTGGAATATGAATACTCATATAGGAGAAAGAATAATTCCATCTGATAGACTTGAAATAATTGAAAATGAAGAAGGCAGAACAGATGCATTATCTGTAGCAATTGAAGCTTATAATAGTTATAGAAGTAAACTACAAGATTTAGATTTAAGCACATTAGATGATTTTATGAGTTTCGCACAAGAATTATATAAAAAGGATAAAGATTATGCAGAAGGAGCTCCAGATTTAGGTAGGCGAATAATAAAAAAAGAAGAAGAATTAAAATATCAAAGAATAAATCATGTAAAAACACATGCAGGAGGTTGTAGATTAGCCTTGTTACAAAGAGCTTCTTCATATATAAATGCTAAATTTAGAGAAGCACAAGGAAAAGATATTTCAAATACGGAAGGATTTGATGTTAGTGATAGATAACAATTATGCTATTGCAATAACAGAATTATTACACTTTCTTAAAGGTTTTTCTGATGAAGAACTAAATAAAATACCAAAAGAATTTATGAATTTCTTTGAAGAAAACGCTGATAAAAATTATAAATGTAACTTTGATTATAATACAGATATTGAAGATTTACATTTAAAAGATGAAACTTATGGATTAATTAGTATGATTTGTTACAATTATTGGTGTGAAACTCCAGAAGAAAAAAAGCACTATTTAGATTTATTAAATGAATGTGAAAAAGAATATCAAAAACAAATTAGCGAAAAATATAATCCGGATAAATTGTTTAATAAAAATGAATATAAATATGATGTAAAAAAATCTTTAGAGATAACTAAATGCAGTAATGAAAAGTGGTATAAAAAGATTTTGTCTTTTTTGAAAGGTTTGAGAAATAAGAAAAATTAAAAATGCAATATAAAAAATAGAGCATCAAGTTTTTTAATCCTTGATACTCTAAATTTTTGGTCGAGGTGACAGGGATCGAACCTGCGACCTCATGGTCCCAAACCACGCGCGCTACCAACTGCGCTACACCTCG
>CALXNM010000026.1 GCA_944389745.1 uncultured Clostridia bacterium
TATAAAATATAATTATCTGCTAACCTCTGTAATTACCTATTTTACTTGTTTCTACCGCAACAATTTTTGTATTTCTTCCCACTTCCACATGGACATGGGTCATTTCTACCTATTTTAGGCTCTTTGTTAACATATGGAGTGTGTGATTTTTCTCCTGTTGGTGCTGATCCTTTTAGTGAGATTGTTTCATCTTCAAAACCTTCACCTGTTATTTTTACAGATTCTTGTCTTGTTGGTGTTCCTTCTCTTTTTCTTGCATTCATAAGTATTTTTACAACATTTACTTGGATATCAGATATCATTTGCTCAAACATATCATATCCTTCTATTCTGTATTGAACAACTGGATCTCTTTGACCATATGCACGAAGTCCTATACCATCTTTTAATTCGTCCATTGCATCTATATGGTCCATCCATCTTTCATCAACTATTTTTAATATAACAACTCTTTCAAGTTCTCTTAGCATTTTTTCGCCAAAGTCTTGTTCTTTTTCATCGTATTTTTTATGTGCTTTTTCTTTTATTTCATCTATTACTTTTGTTGCATTTGGTTTTTTATCTTTTAATGCTTCTATATCTTTAATTCCTAGTGTTGTTAATATATCTTGTGATAATGCTTCTTTGTTAATTCCTTCATCTGAATTGTATGAGTTAACTGTTCCTTCAATAACATTATCCATCATTGTAATTACATTGTCTTTTAAGTCTTTTCCATCAAGTACTTGTCTTCTTTCAGCATATATTGTTTCTCTTTGTGTGTTCATTACATCGTCATATTGAAGTACATTTTTTCTTATTGTAAAGTTACGTCCTTCAACTTTCTTTTGAGCTCTTTCTACTGCTTTTGAAATAACTTTTGATTGTATTGGCATATTCTCGTCTGCACCTAAAGTATTGTATACTTTTGTGATAACATCTCCACCAAATATTTTCATTAAGTCATCATCTAATCCTATATAGAATCTTGATTCTCCTGGATCTCCTTGACGACCACTACGTCCTCTTAACTGGTTATCAATTCTTCTTGATTCATGTCTTTCTGTACCAATTATTTTTAGTCCACCAGCTTCAATAACTTTTTGCTTTTCTTCTTTTATTTGTTTATCAAATTTTTCTTCTAATTCTTTATATTTCTTTCTTGCATTTAATATTTCTTCATTATCTGTTTCATTAAAAGCTGTTGATTGTTCTATTAGTTCTGGCGAAAATCTTAATCTTTTCATTTCTTGTTTTGCCAAGAATTCGCTATTTCCACCAAGCATAATATCAGTACCACGACCAGCCATGTTTGTAGCTATAGTTACAGCACCGTATTTACCAGCTTGTGCTACAATTGCAGCTTCTTTTTCATGTGATTTAGCATTTAATACTTCGTGTTTTATTCCTTCTTTTGATAATAATTTACTTAATTTTTCTGATTTTTCAATTGATACTGTACCAACTAGAACAGGTTGTCCTTTTGCATGGCTTTCTTTAATATCATTGATAACTGCTCTAAATTTAGCATCTTCGTTTTTATATATTATATCTGGATTATCTTTTCTTATCATAGGCTTATTTGTTGGTATTTCAACAACATCTAATTTGTATATTTCTTCGAATTCATCTGCTTCTGTCATAGCAGTACCAGTCATACCAGATAATTTATCATACATTCTAAAGTAATTTTGGAATGTAATTGTTGCAAGTGTTTTTGATTCATCTGCAATTTTAACATGCTCTTTTGCTTCAATAGCTTGATGTAATCCATTGTTATATCTTCTTCCATACATAATACGTCCTGTGAATTCATCAACTATTAAAACTTCTCCATCTTTTACAATGTAATCTATATCTTTTTTCATTATTCCATGAGCACGTAATGCTTGATTTACATTGTGTACTAATTCTGAGTTTTCTATATCATTAAAGTTAGTAAGTCCAAATTCTTCTTCTGCCTTTTTTATACCTTTTTGAGTAAGTGAAGCAGATTTTGCTTTTAAGTCTACTATGTAGTCATATTTTTCGTTATCTTCTGCTTGTTCGTAATCTTTTACATCTTCTTCTACTATAACTTTTGGAGTTAATTTACTTACAAATTTATCTGCTTTTTTATATAAGTCAGATGATTGAGTACCTCTACCTGAAATTATAAGTGGTGTACGGGCTTCATCAATTAAAATACTATCAATTTCATCGACTATTGCATAATTTAATCCTCTTTGAACTAATTGGTCTTTATATATAACCATATTATCTCTTAAGTAATCGAATCCAAATTCGTTATTTGTTCCATATGTTACATCACATGCATATGCTTTTTGTTTTTCCTGTGGATTCATTCCTGCTATAGAAAGTCCTACTGTTAGTCCTAAGAATTTATATACTTTACCCATCCATTCACTATCTCTTTTGGCTAGGTAATCATTTACTGTTATTACATGAACACCTTTTTCTGTTAATGCATTTAAGTATACTGGAAGTGTTGCAACTAAAGTTTTACCCTCACCAGTTTTCATTTCTGCTATTCTACCTTGGTGAAGTATTATTCCACCTATTAATTGTACATCAAAATGCCTCATACCTAAAACTCTTTTTGCAGCTTCTCTAACTACTGCAAATGCTTCTGGTAATAAGTCGTCTAGTGTTTCTCCTTCTTTTAATCTTTTCTTAAATTCATCAGTTTTTCCTCTTAACTCTCTGTCAGATAGTTTTTCCATGTCTGGTTCTAAATCATTAATTTTCTTAACTAATGGCTGAACTCTTTTTACTTCTTTTTCGCTGTATGATTTAAATAATCCCATTATTTTTCTTCCTTCCTAATGTTAATTAATATTCCATGATACTATATCACTTTTTCAGAAAAATCGCAACATATTTTTCATAAATAAAAGAGGTAATTTGATTGTATCAATTTACCCCCTTTAATAAATTAATTTACAATGTTTTTTATTGTCCTTGGAAATAAGCATGTGTTCCATTGTATGTTCCAAAATCAATAATGTAATCTGTGCATCCTATTGGAATTTGTGTTAATAATTTTCCTGAACCTGTTTTAGTTTTTATATAATCTCTTGAACCAATTTCAATTACTGAATTAATATATGAAACTCCATTATATTTAACAGAACTTCCATCTGGTCCAGTTACATCTCCCTGAACATTTGGACTTGCTCCTAATTCACCTGGTACATATGTATCTCCAAAATCCACATCATATTCAACAACAAGCCATTCTTGATATGCTTCAGGTTCTTCATATTTATAAATGCTATAGTCACTATTCATGTATTCTTGAGCCATCTTTTTAGCTTCGTCACCTCTTATAATATTAGAAACTCTAACATTTACATTTTGATCTGATTTAGTGTTTGTGTTGTATTTTGAAGCTATTCCCCACTCTCCTACTTTTAATGGATTTTCTAATGATGATGTTTTTGCGTTTGAGCTAGATTCAACTGTAGAACTATTTTCAACTGCGTTAGCAAGCCCACCAAACACATCATTTAAATTAGAGCCTTCAACATCATTCAAAATAGATTCTGCACCCGCTAGGTAATTCTCTCCTTCTTGTAATGCAGTTACCATATCATTTAATGTATTACCATCTACAGCATTTTTTAATTTATTTATAACAAAAAAATACGCTCCTACACAT
The DNA here is from genome assembly GCA_944389745.1 of uncultured Clostridia bacterium. GTDB lineage: Bacteria > Bacillota > Clostridia > TANB77 > CAG-508 > CALXVA01. The sequence goes on from CALXNM010000026.1 coordinate 3,641, forward strand.
AAAGCAATAACTAAAATAACAGCTAATATAATTATTGTTACTATTAAACCAGTATTACTTTTTTTCTTTTCCTTAATAGGTCCTTCATTTTCTTTTTTGTCTGTTTTTGTCTCATTTTTAATTTGGTCTTCTTGTTTCACTTCATTAACTGTGTTTTCTTTCTTTTCGTTGTTAGTTACTTCATTTGCTGTGTTTTCTACATTTCCATTGCCATTAGCTTCATTTTCATTATTATCCATAAACAAATACCTCCTCTTATTTTATAAATAATTTATATATTAAATATCAAATTTTGTCAATTATTATTAATAAATTTTTCTTTGGCTATAATTCTGAATTTTTTTGAATTTTATTGTTCATTATACTTTTATATAGCATAAATAAATTACTTGTTTCATAAAAATGTATAAATCATATTTATATTTTATATATATTTTAAGGAGTTAAATAATATGTTTATTTTTAATTTAAAAGTCAATGGAAATAAATTTGTAAAAATATTAATGGCAATTCTTTGCATCATAGTCTTAATAATTACTTTTATCATTTGTTACAAATTAATATTTAACAATTTTTTTCAAACCAATGATAATTATTTAAGTAAAAGTACTGTTTATGAATTAAATACTAAAAATTATACTAATGTATTACAAAATGTTCATAACAATATTGATAAATATGTAGGTCAAAAAATCAAATTTACTGGATATGTTTATAGACTAAATGATTTTACAAGTGAGCAATTTGTTCTTGCAAGAGATATGATTGTATCATCAGATTTTCAAACAGTTGTTGTTGGATTCCTTTGCCATTCTAATATAGCAAGTAACTTTGAAGATCATACCTGGGTTGAAATAGAAGGAACTATTACTAAAGGTAATTATTATGGTGATATGCCAATAATAGAAATAGAAAATATAAAGCAAATACAAGAACCTTCTGATGAATATGTATATCCTCCAGATGATAGTTTTGTTGTTACTTCCACTGTATTGTAATTTTATATTAATGTAGTGTGCCAAATGGGTCTGTCCCCTTTGGCACCGTTAACGTTCTAATATTGATTTTACTACACCTTTATCTATAATTGTTCCATATATGTTTTTTAATATTATAAGTATTATCGGTCCTAATAAAAGTCCCCATATTCCTATAAATTTAAATCCTGTATACATTGCAATTAAAGTAAATATTGGATGTATTCCAATTTGTCCACTAATTATTTTAGGTTCTACTATTTGTCTTACTATACTCATAATACACCATAAAATAAAGATTGCTATAGCAAGTTTTATATCTCCTGTAAATGCCAAGAACCCTGCCCATGGTATCATAACAGTTCCTGAACCAAATATAGGTAGTGCATCAACAAAAGCAATTACCAATGCAATAATAAGTGGAAATTCTATATTGTAATTTAAAAAATATAATATATATAATCCGAATTAAACATATAATAAAAGAAATACCTACTAATATAATTTCTGCTTTTAAATATCCTCCTAATGATTTTATTATTTCTTTTAAATGAATTCCAATCCTTTTTACCCAAGTTTCTGGTAAATGATGTTCTACTTGGTCTATCATGTAGATTTTATCAACGCACATAAAATAAAGTGAAATTAAAGTTATTCCAGCGTAAACTCCGAGTGTTGGAATTGATGTTATAAAATCAATTATTTTTATTAAAAAATTTCTTACTAAGTCGGTTATAGTTGATAAAAACTCTATACCAGATTCATTAATTATATTCATAACTTCATTTGGTATATTTATTTTACTTAAATCTATTCTACTTGTAATATTGTTAAAAATATTATATATGCTATCAATATACATATTTATGTTTTCTAGCAAACTTGTTGTTTCTGCTATGAATGTAGTAATTCCCCATACTAAAATGCCAACAATTAATGCAATGGCAACTATGAAGACAAAAATTGAACTTACTCTTCTGGATAGATGAGTTTTCCTCATTATGAATTTAATTATCGGCTCAATAATTAATGAAATTACAAATGCAATTAGAAACGGAATATAAAAAATTGCAAGCTTAAAAAATAAATATACAGCAAGTATACTTATAGCCAATATAACTATATTTTTTATAACTTTATTCCAATAATTCATATCTATAACCATATGTATTACTTCCTTTGGCTTTATTTGGTTTTGTTTTTGTACTTACTTTTTGCTTGTCCTAATTATATTTTATGTATATATTTTTTAATTTATTCATTTATTTTGATATCAAATAATGAACCCAAATTATTAAACTTAAATAAAAATTTTTTTGTCTAATTTTTTGGGTTCATTTTCATATAATAATTAACACTATTGTTTAATGACTACTCAGCGTTTTTTTCAGTACATTTACAAATGTCTTCTAAAGTAGTATAAACTTCCTGGCCATCTATACCTCTTTTTGTGGCTAAATTACCTAATGTTAATATTCCTATAACCTTATTATTTTCCATTACTGGTATTCTTCTTATTTGATTTTCTTTCATTAATCTTTCAGCATCTGTTATATCAGTATCTGGTGTACAACTTGTAACATTACATGTCATTATATCACTTATTTTTGTGTTTTTTACTTCTTTACCACAACCTATTGTTCTTAATAGAATGTCTCTATCTGTTACAATTCCTACAACTTTATTAGAATTATCACAAACAGGAATACAACCAATATGGTTTTCTCCCATTAATTTAGCACATTCTTCTGTAGAACATTCCGGTCTAACATAAATAACTTCATCACACATACAATCTTTAACTTTCATACAAACCTCCGCTTAAAATATAATGTTTTGAAAATGTTTAAAATTAAGATTTTATAAAGTTTCATTTTTTAAACATTTTCATTATTATTATTTGTAAAAAAAATAAAGATATGCAATTTATAATTACATATCTTTGAAAGTTTTACCAATTTTTTTATTTTATTTTTAATTCAAATAATCTCTATAATATCTATCTTCTACCGGCATTTGTGGTCTTATTTGATTTAATTGGTTGTCTTGAAAATAACGTGGTCTTTGCCTTGGTCTAGGTCTTGGTCTTTGCCATGAGTTTCCAAATAATAATTGGTTTAATATAAGAATTTTAATTAAATCTCTTAAAACTGGATTTCTTGGTGTTCTTGACTGCCTAGTTTCATTTTTCATACTCTCTGTATTTTCTTCTCTATTTGTTTCTTTATTTTTTTCCGTAGTTCTGTTGTTTGAAGTTTTACTACTGTTATCAATATTTCTTAGGTTTGTATTAGTATTTCTATTGTTAATATTTCCGTCACTCTCTATATTCAAATATATTTCATCAGTCATTTGATTAAGCAGTTCTTCTGTAATTGGTTTAGTATTTGCTTCACATATTTTACATATCATAGGATTTAATATCTTATATATTTCTGGATATAAATTTAATATATCTTGATTGTATGTAGGTCTATTTGATACATATTCATAGCTATATGTATTTGAAATATTATTTCCATATTGGCCGTTTGCTGTCATAACAGGATATCCTAATATACTTCTTATATAATCCTCATAATTTTGATAATACATATTATACCTCCTTTGATTTTGTATATAATATTTAATTATCAAAAAAAATGTGAATCTATTACAATACTATTTTAATTCATTTACATGTTTTTTAAATATTTCTCCTCTTTCTGCAAAATTCTTAAACATATCAAAACTTGCGCTTGCAGGAGAAAATAATACTACTTCTCCTTTTGTAGCAATTTTTCTTGCTCTATTTACTGCCTCTTCTAAAGAGTTACATTTATACATTGGAAATACTATATCTGTACCAGCAATTTCCTTTATAACTGCATTATATATTTTTTTTGAAGTTTTTCCCATTAATATAAGTTTTGAAACATGTTCCAATATTGGTTTTGCTAAAGGCTCATAATCTAAGTTTTTATCATATCCTCCAGCTATTAGCACTATTTTTTCATCAAAAGAGTTTAATCCGGCAATTGTCCTTGTTGGGCTAGTTCCTATTGAATCGTTATACCATTTTACTCCATCTAGTTCTCTTACAAACTCTAATCTATGTTCTACACCAGTAAATTTTTTAATTGCTTTTATTTGTGTTTCCACATCAACTAAATCAGAGGTAGCTGCTATTGCGGCACATATATTTTCATAATTATGTATTCCTCTTAAATGAATATCTTTAGTGTCTAATATATGTCTTCTAACTCTATCTTTGCATATTTTTATTTTGTCATCATCATAAATAACTCCATCATTTAATTTTTCTTTGCTACTAAAGTATTCTACTTTTCCATCGGCTTCTTTAGCCATATCTCTAGTTATATCATTATCAAAGTTTAGCACTACTTTACCATTTTCATCTTGGAATGCAAAAATGTTCTTTTTGGCATCTATGTATTCTTCATATGAACTATGTTTATCAAGATGGTTTGGAGAAATATTGGTAATAACTGATATTTCAGGGCTTATCTCCATTCCCATTAATTGAAAACTGCTAAGTTCTAATACAACTATATCATCTTTTTCAAAATTCTTAACTTCAGTAAATAGAGGTGTTCCTATATTACCACCCAAGTGGCAATTATATCCACCCTCTTTTAATATTTCATATATAAGTGTAGTTGTGGTTGTTTTCCCATCACTTCCAGTAACTCCTATAATTTTGCAAGGACATGTATTCATTAGCATTTCTATCTCTGAAGTTACAATAGCTCCTCTTTTTTGTTCAGATTTTAATTGTAATGTTGTTGGTAAACAACTTGGTGACCTAAATATTACATTAAAACCTCTTAAAAAATGTAATGCATTTTTTCCTGTTACTAAATCAAAATTATATGAATGTATTTTCTTAACAATTTTTTCGTCTAATTTTTCTTCATCTCTTTCGTCAAAAACTGTTACTTTTGCCATTAAGTTATATAAGTAATCTATTAAAGGTGTATTACTTACTCCAAGTCCTACAATAGCAACTCTTTTGCCCTTTATGTTGTTTTCAAATGCTTTAAGTTTTTTATTTTCCATAACATTATCTCCTTTTTTATTCTTATAGTACATGAGCCAATGTTTTATACAATTTTTCCTAATATTTAATATGTTCCAAAACCTTTTTTGTTGACTCCTCAATATTTATACAATTTGTTACATCAATTGTTATAGTATTGTCATATATTTTATAATATCCAGCTTGTTTCTGTAAATTATCCCTTTTTTCAATATTTTCCTTTATTTCTTCTTTATTTGCATTTTCTCCATATTGAATCATTTTTCTTCTAACTCTTTCATCTAAGTCAGCTGTTATAAATAAATGATAATCTAAGTTTGGATATATATTCATTAAATCTCTTCCCGAAACAATTACATTAAATTTTTCTTTATACATATCTATTAAATTTCTTGCAAATAAATATAAATGTGAATTGTCTGCATTTAGTCCTGCTATAGATACGGCAAGAGAAGCTTCTTCTGATTGTAATTTTTCGTCATCTATTTTTTCATCATTTACATATATAACAGATTCACTATTTTCTATTTGAAATTTAACTTTAAGTTTGTCCATTAATTCTTTTATATCTATATTTTGTATATTTTCTTTTAAATTATTTATATCAATTTCTTTCCCATTATGCATTAAAGCATATACAATTCCTCTATATAAATTTCCTCCATGTAATATCATACTATTTGGAATATATTTAAGTAATTCTTTGCAGATTGATGTTTTTCCACTTCCAACTAGTCCTTCTATACCAATAACAATATTTTTCACAATAAACCTCCATGTATTTTATTTTACAGTTTCAAATTATATCACAAAATAACTCAAATTTAAACATTTTTATAAACTACTTTTAAGAATAAAAATATAATTTTTGTACATAATTTTATTAAGATTGGAGGTGTTTCAATATGTCAGAAAATACTAATAAAAAGAAAAACAGCAAAAAGGGAAATAGCAAAAATAATGATAAAACATCAAACAATTCTAATGAATAATTACTTTAATAATAATTAGATTAAATCACTTAAATTTCTAAATGAATAAAAAATGAAGAAATCAATTTTAAACATTGTTTTACAAAGATTTCTTCATTTTTATATTTTTTAAGTTTTAATTTTTTTATTTACTTATTCAACATCTCTTCTTAGTTTTAATCCATATAAATTATAATAATCTGTATAATTTACAACATCTTCATAAGTTATTATATAGTCTACTCCAGCAAAGGTAGTATAATTTGTTTTTGAATCATCTACCACGCTCTCCTGTCCATTTACTTTATATACTGGAAGTACTATCATTAGTACAATATATATAATAACAATAAAACCATATAATATTTTTCTTTTTAATAAATTTTTATTACTTATTAAAATAATAGCAATAATACTTATAACTAATGAAATATAAAACCACACTGTTGGTGTTGAAGTATGTGTAACACCTTTTGCAAAGAATTTTAAAAATAGAATTACTAATAAATTTATAATAACAAGAATTTTTAATATTTTACTTATAACTTTTATACGACTATTATCGCTATTTATATTTTTTCTACTATTTTCCTCGCCTTTTACGCTTCTACTCATCTAACTGTACCTCCTATTATTATTTTATTCTTTTGTTTCAAAATTTATTATATTTCTTTACTTTAAATTTAATTATTGATAAGCAACTAGATTATATCAATAAAACTATTTTTTTACAATATATCAAAAAAATATTGTTAATATTTTATTAAATACTTGGTCCTTCTTTATATTCTATTTCTCTGTATGTCTCAAACAATCTAGTTTTTGGGTTTAATCTATATTCTATCTTTTTACCATCTGCAATTAGTCTTACATAATATTCCTCTGGTTTACCAGGACTTTTAGTAGAATAGAATGTTCTATTTTGTTTCTCATCAATACAAAATAATACAAATTTTTCATATAGACGAACTAATTCTGATGGTCCTAATTTAGATAAGTCCCCAAATTCTTGAAGAGCACTTAATGTTATTTCTAATTTTTGTTTTGATGATAAATTACTTTTCTCTAATCTATCTCTAAATAATCTCCAATACTCATTAGCATAACCTTTTTCATCTATATAACCTAACATCATATCTAATTCTCTAAGATTTCTAATTGGTATTGAACCTATTCCGAAATATGAAGTACTGCATTTAAACTGAATATTTTTTAAATCTTGTGTTAAATCTGTAGCATGTCCTATATTATCTTCATCTCTAAATACTAAATAGCTATGTTTTCCATCTTGCATAATTTCAGCATATATTCCAGCCTTTTTTAGTAATTCTAAGTATTGTTTATTTAATGTTGTGCATATAATGATGTTTGGATTGCTATATGGCTTATTTGAATAAATAGATATTGTATCTTCTTCTCCAAACATCATATACTCATATTCTCTATCATAAAAACTTCTTTTTCCTAATTCAAGATATAAATATCTTGCTTTTGCAATGTTATTTGGTAAATCTTTTGGCATTTGTGTTATAAAATCATCAAGTTTTTTAATTTCCAATTTATTTAACCTTTCTATGTTTTTATTTGACAAACTTAGGTCTCTCCCCTATTCGCCATATGTTTATTATATTTTTATCATTTTCTTATTTCTCTAAGTATTTTTTTAAGAATTTTCCTGTATAACTTCTATCATTTCTTACAATTTGCTCAGGAGTACCTACAGCAATTACTTCTCCTCCGCCTTCTCCTCCTTCTGGTCCTAAATCTATTATATAGTCAGCTGTTTTAATTAAATCTAGATTATGTTCAATTACTATAATACTATTTCCAGTATCAACTAATCTTTGTAATATGTCTATTAATCTATGAACATCTGCTATATGAAGGCCTGTAGTTGGTTCATCTAATATGTATAAAGTTTTTCCAGTTGCTTTTTTAGAAAGCTCTGTTGCAAGTTTAATACGTTGTGCTTCTCCTCCTGATAATGTAGTAGAAGGTTGCCCAAGTTTTATATAACCAAGACCTACATCATATAATGTTTGTATTTTATTTTTTATTCTAGGTAGGTTTTTAAAGAATTCCAAAGCTTCCTCAACAGTCATATCAAGTACATCAGATATTGTTTTTCCTTTATATTTTACCTCTAATGTTTCTTTATTATATCTTTTTCCTTTACATACTTCACATGGCACATAAATATCTGGTAAAAAGTGCATTTCAATTCTTATAATTCCATCACCATTACAAGCCTCACATCTTCCACCTGGAACGTTAAAACTAAATCTACCTTTGCTATATCCTCTCATTTTAGCTTCATTAGTTCCTGCAAATAAGTCACGTATAAAATCAAACACACCAGTATATGTTGCAGGATTTGAACGTGGTGTTCTACCTATTGGTGATTGATCAATATTAATTATTTTATCAATATTTTCTAATCCCTTAATTTCTTTACATTTACCTGGCTTCTCATTTGAACCATTAAAATCCCTAGCAATAGTTTTATATAATATTTCATTTACTAATGTACTCTTTCCAGATCCAGATACACCAGTTACACATATAAATTGTCCTAAAGGAAACTTAACATTAATATTTTTTAGATTATGTTCTGTTGCACCTTTAACTTCTATAGATTTACCATTAGATTTTCTTCTCTTTTTAGGAACTGGTATTTGTTTTTTGCCACTTAAATATTGTCCTGTAACAGAATCTGGCACTAATTTAACTTCTTCTGCTGTTCCTTGTGCCATAACTCTTCCGCCATGAACACCAGCACCAGGTCCAATATCTATAATTTGATCTGCAGCATACATTGTATCTTCATCATGTTCAACAACAATTACGGTATTTCCTAAATCTCTTAAATGTTTTAATGTAGCCAAAAGTCTATCATTATCTCTTTGATGTAATCCAATACTTGGCTCATCTAATATGTATAATACTCCTGTTAAACCTGAACCTATTTGTGTTGCAAGTCTAATACGTTGTGCTTCTCCTCCTGATAATGTTCCAGCACTTCTAGATAATGTTAAATATTCAAGTCCAACATCAATTAAGAATTGCAATCTCTTATTTAGTTCTTTAAATATTTGGTCTGCAATCATCCTATCTTTATTATTTAGTTTTAATGAGTTTAAGTAATCTTTTATTTTGTTTATTGGCATATCTGTAAGTTCGTTAATGTTTTTATCACCAACTTTTACAGACAAGCTCTCTTTTTTTAGTCTTGCACCATGACATTCGGGGCATGGTGATTCACTCATATACATTTCATAAAATGTTCTCATACCTTGAGATTTTGTCTCATTATGACGTCTTTCCAAAGTAGGTATAACTCCTTCAAATGGAGCTGTAAATCTTCTAGTTCCTGCAGCTGATGTGTATTCGAAATCTATTTCTTCGTCACCAGTACCATATAGTATTTTATTTAAAAATTCACGTGGTAATTTTTTTATAGGCACACCTTTTATCTCTACACCATAATGCCTTGCAATACTTTCGAAATACATTTTAGCCATTGTGTCTCCACGTTTCATTACACTTGAGCCAAAAGCCTTAACTCCATCATACAAAGTTTTATTCTTATCTGGTATTATTAAATCTTCATCCATTTTCATTAAATATCCAATACCAGTACAACCTGGACAAGCGCCAAATGGATTATTAAAAGAAAACATTCTAGGAGTTAGTTCGTCAAAACTTATTCCACAATCTGGGCATGCATAATTTTGACTAAATAGCATCTCTTTTTTATGAGTAGTATCATCTATAATAACTATGTTATTTGCATGTTTTAAGGCAATCTCAACTGATTCTGTAAGCCTACTACGTATATCATTTTTAATAACTAATCTATCAACTATTAATTCAACATTATGTTTCTTTTTTCTATCTATTTGTAAATCATCTGAAAGTTCTACTGTTTCTCCATCAATTCTTGCTCTGACAAATCCTTCCTTTTGGAAACCTTCAAGAAGTTTTACAAATTCGCCTTTTCTTCCTCTAACAACTGGAGCCAATACTTGAATTCTTGTTCCTTCTTCTAATTCTATTATTGAATCTATTATTTGATCAATAGTTTGTTTTTCTATTTTCTTTCCGCAGTTAGGACAATATGGTACACCTATTCTAGCATATAGTAAACGAATATAATCATAAATTTCTGTAACTGTTCCAACTGTTGACCTTGGGTTTTTAGATGTAGTTTTTTGGTCTATTGAAATTGCTGGAGATAATCCATCTATTGATTCAACATCTGGTTTTTCCATTAATCCTAAGAATTGTCTAGCATATGCAGATAAACTTTCAACATATCTTCTTTGTCCTTCTGCATATAAAGTATCAAAAGCAAGAGATGATTTTCCAGAACCAGAAAGACCTGTTATAACTACTAATTTATCTCTTGGTATTTCTATATTTATATTTTTTAAATTGTGTTCTTTTGCTCCTTTTATAACTATTTTATCGTTCATTTAAGTCCCCCTGAATTTTTTAGTTGTTATTAATTGTCTTTGAGATTATTAATAATTTCATTAATGGTTTGTTCTTCTAGAACAAAATTCGTATTAACAAAACCAATTTCTGGTCTAATTCCATCTTTATTATGGAAATCAGAGCCAGCTGTTACAAATAAATTATGCTTTTTAGCAAATTCATTCCATTTTTTAGTTTCATTAAATTTATTATTATCTCTATCTACATACAAGTAATTTGCTTCTATGCCATCTGGTTTCATTTCTTTTACTAGATTTGAAATCTCCTCATCAGTTAAATTATCTTCATGTGTATATGCAACTGGATGTGCTAGAACTACTTTTCCTCCTGCTTCTCTTATTATTTCACTTGCTTTCTTTGGTGTTACAGTCTCTTTTTTTACAAAAGCTGGACAATTTTCGTTCATTATTGTTTCAATAAACTCTCCTTTTCCTGGAATATGCCCAAATACTCTTAAAAGTTCATCTTTATTTTTATCGTTATTTACTATATCTAAAGCAATATGTGCTTTAGTAACAGCATCTATCTTATCAAGTTCTTCCACATTCAAAATATAGCCTAAATCATTTATTTTTTTAGCAACGTTATGTAAGTAATCATGTCTAGCATTTCTAATTTTGCTCAATCTTTCCTTAAAAATACTATCATTTATATCAATATTATATCCAAGTACATGAATTCCTACTTTATTATTTTTTGTTGATATCTCTACACCTTTGATTATTTTTATATTTTTGGCTTTTGCATACTCAAATAAATCATCGGTATATGCAGCTACTGTATCATGGTCTGCAATTGAAATAGTAAAAACTCCATTATTGTATGCTTCATCTATTATTTCTTTAGGTGTAAATGCACCATCAGATTCTGTTGTATGTATGTGTAAATCGATTCTTTTTTTCATAACTTCTTTCTCCTTATTATAAACTTCTTTCTTCATCGCTATCATTTCTATTTTCTTTACGCGATATACCATCACCACTATCATTATTCACTCTTGATGATAATCCTGTGTCCTTAGCATCTTTCCATGTGCTAATTCTATGCATAAATATATCTTCCAATTCTAAAGATTGAAATCTTCTAAAGTTTGCCGATGTAGCTGATTGCATTAAGAATTCATATAGCTCCTCAGGAGTATTTTCAGATACCACTCTTTTTCTACTTTCATCTAATGATGACTTTAGTTCTTGTGGAAAATTAAAGTCTGTAAAAGCTGACAAATAATCATAAATAAAGTTATATGCCTCATCATCATATTGCCATTCTTTTCTGTAGGACTTTGGCCAAATAGGTAAATATGGTCGTGAATGCGCTTGTTTTGCACATTGCAATTCATCTGGTACTTGTTCTAATAATCTTTTAATCTTTGAGTATTCAATTATATGTGAATCAATTGGCAAAAATATTTTTGGAAATTTGCCATTTTTAATCATTTGAGCAATTTCACTTACATTATCTATTGAAGTAAATGGTGCTTTATCTGATGTATTCATTTTATATTTATCAAGTAATCTAGTAAGCTCTTGTTGTGCTTTTTCTACTTTTCCATCTTCACACACAAGCCACATGTCAATATCAGGCAATCTATTAATAAATTTTCTAGGTTTTAACTCAGGAATTACGTTAGGACAAGGTTTACAAATTCTTTTTAAGTCTGGCATATCAGCATAATTTCGTTCTAAACATGATTTACATTTCCATATTGATTTTTGGACTGGTTCTCCATCTCTTACTAATTGTCTATTATATCTTATTTGTTCTTCTATAACTGGCAACTTGCCTTCCAAATTTTCGTCCAATGCATAAAATGGATAACCTGTTCCAAAAGACCCTTTGCTTACACTTACCAATCTAGCAATTTGATTAAAAACATCAATATTCCATATTAAATATTTTCTTTTTAATTCTGTATTAGTTCTTTCAAAAGTAGTAGATGCCTTTTCAACCTTTTCAGTCATTCCCCTTATAGTATAATCTTCACTCATTTTTTTATTAACTCCTTTTACAATATGCTTATTATTATAACATTTTTCGTTTATTAAAACAATAGTTTTTTATAACAAAACAAAACATTTGCTTGCTCTGCAATTAACATAATAATTAAAATATTTTACATAACTTTATTTTTGTGCTATAATATAAAATACAGATGTTCATGTAGACTGTGGATTCACGGTCGAACATCAAAGTATCCGTTCCTATCAAAGGAGGAAACATGTTGGAAAAGTTGACCATTCTCGACCGGCTCGAGATCTATGCCGATGATGGCAGAACCAATGCCCCACTCAAGCTCTGGGGCGATCAGATCAAAAGCCTGAGGAAGGCTGGCTTCACAGTTGACGTCTTAGGACGTACTGATCGCTACGGCGAGTTCAACTGTGACATCTTTTGGCTTGAACCCACTGGCAGTCAGGCGAGCTACATGCTCGTTCAAACCATCAAGGCCCTTGGTAAGCAAATTGACGTACTTGTCAAGGAAGCCAACGACCTTAACAATCAGGCCGATGCTATTAACAGCAAAATCAACAGCATAGGCACTGTAGTAACTGTGCTAAATGCCAACCTGGCCGACAGCCTTAAACTTGTGAAGTAACACAAGTTCCTAGGTTCACAACTTTCGAGAGGACGTGATGCCATCCCCACTCGCATTTCGGGTGGGGGCTTTTTATAAGACTGTGGATACACGGTCGAGCATCTAAACATCATTGGCCATCTAGTAGAAAGGAAACATGGCTATGAAAAAACAAACAATCCGAAGGTGTATAAAAGGATGCGCTAAGACTGGCATGGTAAACGCCGAGCTTTCTAAGACTCAACTGAAGAAGGTTCGTAACAATGGGTTCAACGTTGTCCAAGAAAGTAGGACTCCCACTCAAGTTCCTTACTATACTGTCTCATGGAACATTAGTTGGACTAACAAACTCGCAATTCTTATGCATACTTTGCGGATTAAGTTCCGCCACTTCATTAGCCGAATTATTGGCCGGATTAAAGGCAAGCGCTGAAGTAAACATCAGCTGATGCCTTGCAACAACCATGTATCCGTATAACAATGGATAGCTGTTTTGTTCCTACGATTTTGGAAGGATTCATGACTATGCAAAGAGACAAATACGAGATTATTGAATCGTATGCAGCCTGTGGTAAATCATTTGTTAAACCTATGTTTCTTCTTCCACGTGAAATTAGGGAACTCAAGAAAAATGGATTCAAAGTAGTCACTAGAGTTGCTCCTATGAATGAGGAGAGGAGAGTTGAGTGCCATGTCTCGTGGGAAAACCCCAAGGGACGCAAAGCATCGATTATGCTTGCAACTACAATCAGAGCCCTGAAACGTCGTTTGCCAGATGATCTGAAGTCGTCACTATAGATATGGAGGTACACAGATGGCGAAATCTACGTTACTAGAGCGAATTCGTGTTTATGCTGAGGCTGGTAAAGTTTCAGCTTCCATGAAGCTCTGGAAGGCCCAAATCGCCAGGCTCACTGAGAAAGGGTTCGATGTAACTATCTACTCACCTGCCGAGCATGAAGATGAGTTCTACTGCAAAGTCTCGTGGGAAAACCCCAAGGGGCACGCAGCATCGCTTATGCTTGCAACTTCTGCTAAAGCTATGCGATATATCTCGCATGAAGGTAACTCTCGGTTCATGTAAGTCATAGTCTCAATTATTTCTACTATTTTTGAAAGGTCGTGATGCTTAACCCCCTGCTCGTACTTCGAGCAAGGGGTTTTTATAATATATATTATTTTATTTTTTTAATTGTGTTTCACCAATTACACCGCTTTTGTAAGCTTCCAATAGTTTCTCTAAATCTGTAATTTGTGCCATTAGCTCTTTACCTTTATCTGTGTCTTTAATTCTTTTTCTTTCTACTTTTTCTACAATTTGTTTTTCGGAATGCAAGTCTGTTTCATTAATAATTGCATTTTCAATTGATGTAAAGGGTTCATGTGCAACTAATGTTAACCCGTATGAACTGTATCTTAGAGTGTATCCTGCAATTCCTGTTGTTTTTTGATATGCTTTTGATAATCCTCCATCTATTATAAATAATTTGCCATTTGCTTTTATTGGACTCTCCCCTGTTTTAAATTTAACTGGTATATGTCCACAAATTATATGTCCTTTATTAGGGTCTATTTCGAATTCTTTTAATACTTTTTCAGAAATGTGTTCATCATTTTCAAAATTATAGAATGGATTCTTATTTTCTATCCATGTTTCTTTTTCTGCTAAATAATATCTTTCAAATGTTTTCATTTTATCTTTGCAAAATATTGGAGAATTTTTTCCACACCATAAATACCATAGAAAATCTTTTCCATTTTCTCTTTTTTCTGAACCTTCTGGTTCAAAATATCCTTCTCTGGCAATCTTTTCTACATAATCTAGGTAATCTCTTCCTTTTAATTCTCTTCCATTAACATTAACAGAAACAAATTCACCAAACATGCTCATTGGAACACAGCCATGGATAAGTAGATTATCATTATATATTTTATATATATTTCCTTTAGAATAAAGAAATTGAATATGTCTTTGTAGTTTCTCACTATTTTTAAATGATTTTACTAATTTTCTTACTACTTCCGCTTCCTTCTCACTTAATTTATATGGATCATCAGGGTCAATGGTAGGAAAATAATTTTCTAATAATTGATAATCTTTTCCCTCTATCGTAACTTTACCTTTTTTATAGTTTATTTTATCTAGTAATAATCTATCTTCCATATAATATTCTGGATGTCTTTTTATAATTTGACCTTCTAATTTGAATTGTATAATCGCTGCTGCTTGTTGTGTTTTTGCCATTATTATTTGATCAAAATTACTATCTTTCTCTTCAACATTTTTAGGCTTAAATATTTCAGATTCTTGGTCTCCATACTCTTCCATAGCAAATTCTGTTATAGTTCTAATATTAATACCATATCCTTCTTCTAATATGTCTAAATTATTATACCTTGCGCATATTCTAATTACATTAAAAATACAAGCCTTACTTCCAGCAGCTGCTCCCATCCATATAATATCGTGATTTCCCCATTGTATATCAATAGAATGATATTTCATAAGTTCATCAATAATTATATGTGGACCTGGTCCTCTATCATATATATCTCCAATTATATGTAAATGGTCTACTGCTAACTGCTGTATTAAATTTGAAATGGCAATTATAAACGCATCTGCTCTTCCAAGTGTAATAATGCTATCAATTATTTTATCGTAATATATGTCTTTATCATAACTGTTTTGATTTGCATGTAATAACTCATCTATTATGTATTGATATTCTTTTGGAATAGCTTTTCTAACTTTAGACCTACTATATTTAGAACCAACTACTTTACATATTTTTATTAATCTATATAAAGTAATTCTATAGAACTCATTTATATTACTTGTTTCTTTTTTTATTAATTCAAGTTTTTCTTTAGGATAATATATTAAAGTTGCAAGTTTTCTTCTTTCGTCTTGTGTCATTGTATTTTTAAATATTTCATCTATTTTAGTTTTTATTGCACCAGATGCATTTTTTAATATATGTAAAAATGATTCATATTCACCATGTAAATCACTTAAAAAGTGTTCTGTTCCTTTAGGCAAATTTAAAATTGCTTCTAGATTAATTATTTCTGTACATACACTTTGTATTGTGGGAAATTTTTCAGATAAAATATTTAAATACTTAAGTTCTTCTTTACTGTATTCACTCATTTATATACTCCTTTACATTCCACTTTCTAATTCTTTTATTTTGTCTCTTAATGCAGCTGCTTTTTCAAATTCCATACTAGCAGCACATTTAAGCATTTCATCTGTTAGTTTATTAATTACATCCTCTATTGATTCATCTTTACCAATATTATATTTATTTCCAGCTTCTTCAATAATACTAGCCTTAATTGCTTCTCTAACAGATTTTTGTATTGTCTTTGGTGTTATTCCATGCTCTTCATTGTATGTTTGTTGTATTTTTCTTCTTCTATTAGTTTCTGAGATTGCTTTTTCCATACTCTCAGTTAATTCATCTGCATACATTATAACTTTTCCATCTGTATTTCTAGCAGCACGACCAATGGTTTGAATTAATGAACGCTCAGAACGAAGGAATCCCTCTTTATCTGCATCTAAGATTGCAACTAATGATACCTCTGGAATGTCCAGTCCCTCTCTTAAAAGGTTAATACCAACTAATACATCAAATTCACCTAGTCTTAAAGAACGTATAATTTCCATTCTCTCTAATGCTTTTATATCTGAATGCATATATCTTACTTTAATATTTATCCCAGCAAGATATGCTGTTAAATCTTCTGCCATTTTCTTTGTTAAAGTTGTTACTAAAACTCTCTCATTCTTTTCTGTTCTTTCTCTTATTTGCTCTATTAAATCATCTATTTGATTTTCAACAGGTTTTACTTCTATCTTAGGGTCTAAAAGTCCTGTTGGACGAATAATTTGTTCTACAACATTCTC
>CALXNM010000027.1 GCA_944389745.1 uncultured Clostridia bacterium
GATGAAATAGATAAACTTGCAAAAGAAAATGGATGTACAATAACAGGAAGCGGATATCAAGATATTTATTGGGGAGAGTTAATTAGCGCAATAGCTGGTTCTACTCAAAAAATAACAAAAATAAAAGGAAGTTCTTCATATAATGTTGAAGATTATGGAATTGCATTAGCTAAAGCTCATGGAGCAGGGCTTACTTTAGAAGAATTCGATAAAGAAGTAGCTTCACTAGATAGAATAAGTGATGAAGAAAGACAAAAAGTAATAAATTCTGGAGAATATGCACCATCATATATGTGGAATGTAAATGGATGGCTATGTTCAAAATTGGGATTAACACCAATTAGTCAAACTCAAGAATGTGTACCTCAAACATATACAGAAGATATTGATTCTTCTACATTAGGAATGACTGTAAAAAAAGGAATGGCAACAGGAATGAGTGCTGTAGTTACAACTAAAACAAAAGAAGGAATTACACTAGAAACACAATGTATTGGAAAAGTATATTCAAAAGAAGATTATGACAAAAATGAATGGACAATAGAAGGAGAGCCAAGTACTACAATAGTTGTTTCAAGACCTAATACAGTTGAATTAACATGTGCAACTATAGTAAATAGAATTCCAGATGTTATAAATGGGGAGCCTGGTTATGTTTCTACAGATAAGTTAGATGAATTAAAATATTTAGTAAAACCAATGAATGAATATGTAAGAGACTAGTGCAATGGTGACAGACCCCTTTGGCATACTTTATTGTACCAAAGGGGTCTTAATTGTAAAAGTATTATATATTTTTTATATCTCTTTTCTTGAATACTATAGAGCTAATTACAAGAAGTAGTATTAGATATATCACGCATATTATAATTGAAAATGGTGCTGTTAAGCCTTTAAATAAAGGAGAACTTCCAAATAAATAACAGGTTAAATCCCAGTTAGGTGTTACAAAGTAAATAATCCATTTTAAATCATATAGAAGCGCAAATTGATTTATTATTGAAGATGCGATATATCCTAAAAATGGTACTGCAACTGATATTGCGGTATTTGTAAATAAGGTGCTACATGTAAATGCAAGAGTTGTTAGTAAAATGTAGATAGGAAGCTTACATATACCAAGTAATGCAACATATGCAAAGATATTTATTTGCTCAACTTTATTTGTATTAAAATCATATACAATTGCAGGTTCAGATAGTCCATCAAAGCCATTAATTAATCCGCCTATTAGTAATTGAGAAATGTAAATAATACCAATAGATAGTAATAGTATTAGTATACATACTATGAATTTTGACATAAGTATTTTTATTCTATTATATGGTTTAACAAGAAGTAATTTAATAGTTCCTCTATTAAATTCTTCACTTACTATTGAGCCAGCAATTACAATTCCAATAAGAATAATAAATACTTCATAATTTCCAAACAAGTTTAAAAATATACTTCTACTATTAGAATCTAGAGATAGATTATTTTCTATATAGTATTTGTTTAAATTTGCTGATTGAAGATATTCTCTATATTCTTGTAATTCTTGAGAATCAAGTTCTTCAATATCTTTAGTATTATAATCTGATAATGCAGTCATACTATTTTCATATTCATTTAATGCATTATTTAGAAAGCTAGCACTATAATCAATGTTTTTTTCAAGTCTCCATTCATTTATTCTTTTTTCTATTTCAAGACTATAAATTGTTTGATTAATTTGCTGTAGCTCTTGAGCATCTTTTGTAGATTCTTTTAAATTATATTGTTCTTCAAGTGAAGAGTTTACACTTTCCAAATCTTTATTTGCAAAGAATTTCCAATCATTTTCATTTAATTTTTTTACAGCTTCGTCATAAGATTTTTTTGCTTCGTTATACGCTTTATCACTTATTTCATCAGAATATTGATGCTCTATCATTGTCTCTAAGTAACCTTGAATATTTGTATCAATAATATATATTTGCCAACTATTTGGTTCATAATTTTTGGCTAGATTTATTAATTCAATATTCTTTTTATAATCAATATAATCAGATAAATCAGAAACATTATTTGGGTCTAAATCACTAAGTTTAGATTCATAATATTTTACATCACTTTCATCATAAAAATAGTAACCATATTGATAGTCATTAGTAATTTTTGTCATTATATTTGAAAGTACAATATATCCGATAGTAATAATTAATAAGATATATATAGTTTTTTTCTTAAATATTTTTTTAAATTCATTTCCTATTAAATTAATCAATTACATTACCTCCTGTCTTTTTTAAGAATGCGTCTTCTAAGCTTATAATATCTTCTGTTATAGAATATATTTTTATATCTTGAAGAACTAATTTCTTTATAATAAGAGGAATATTTTCTTTATTTGCATGTACCTGTAAATGCGTATTATCCTGTGCATTTGATAGGTCTCCTATAATAATTCTCGCTTTTTTTGCATCATCTAATTCTATAATATAGTTTCCTTCGGATGCTTCTTTTTTTACTGTGTCTAAATCACTAGTTTCAACTATAGCACCATTTTTTACAATACAAACTTTGTTACAAAAACTTTCAAGTTCTGCTAAGTTATGGCTAGAAATTAAAATTCCCATATTTGCTTCTTTGGATAGTTTAATTAAAAGTTTACGCAAATCTTTTATACCCTCAGGGTCAAGTCCATTTGTTGGTTCGTCTAGGATTAATAAATTAGGCTTATGAAGAATTGCTTGAGCAACACCCAAACGTTGCCTCATTCCTAATGAATATTTAGAAACTTTATCATTTATTCTGTTCTCTAATCCTACTAATTTGATTACTTCACTAATTCTGTTATCATCTACATTAGGATATAAATTAGCAATTAATTTTAGATTATCAAGCCCAGACATATACATATATAAATCAGGGTTTTCTATAATTGCTCCAACTTTAGCAATTGCTTTTTCAAAATTTGATTTGATATCATATCCATTAATTACTACATTACCTGAATCAATTTTTTGTAGTCCTAATATTAATTTTATTGTGGTAGTTTTACCTGCGCCATTAGGACCAATAAAACCTAAAATATCTCCTTGATGTATTTCTAATGATACACCTTTTAATATTTCTTTTTTTCTAAAACTTTTATGCAAATTTTCACATTTTAAAATTAAATCTTGCATATCATCCCTCCTTTAATGAACAAAATATACCACAATAATCTTAATAAACAAGATAGAAAAACTTAAGAAATTATTAATTTAGTAATGAATATGTAAGAGACTAGTACCAAAGGGGTCTGTCCCAAATGACACAAAATTTAAGTAAAAGTATTGTGAGAACTGATTATTAATGTTATAATATTGGTATTTAAAAAGGAGGAAGATATAAAATAAAATGCGAATAAGATTTAAACCGTGGGCGAGACCGGAACTTGAGGCAAGTGAGTTTTATATAGATAATCCTGAGGATTATAAAGGAAAATGGAAAGAATTATTTAAAAATGAGAATCCAATACATTTGGAACTAGGATGTGGAAAAGGAGGATTTATATCACAACTTGCTGTATATAACCCAGATATAAATTATATTGCAATTGATTTAGTGGATGCTATGCTTGGATTAGCAAAAAGAAAAATAGAAGAATCATATAAAATGGCAAATAGAGAAATAGATAATATATACATTACAAGATATGATATAGAAAGAATAGATAATATATTAAGTAAAGAAGATAAAATAGGAAGAATATACATTAATTTTTGCAATCCATGGCCTAGAGGAAAACATAGAAAAAAAAGACTTACACATACAAGGCAATTAGAAAAATATAAAACTTTTTTAGACGAAGGTGCTGAAGTTTATTTAAAAACAGATGATGATGATTTATTTAATGATAGTATAAGATATTTTGAAAATTCAGGATTTAAAATAGAAAAAACCACATATGATTTAGTAAATGAAACTAGGTTTTGGGATAATATAGAGACAGAACATGAAAAAATGTTTAAAGAACAAGGAATAAAAATAAAAGCCCTTATAGCCAGTAAATAAAATGCAAAGGAGAAATTTATGGAAGCATTAAATAATGTAATTGAATTTTTTAAGAATATTACAACAGAACAACTTTTAGATTATGCAGTTGCACTTATAATTATTGGAATTTTTTACATATTAAGCCCAATTTTATCATATCTTATAGTTAAGATGTTTAAGTTTAAGGAAAAGGATAAAAGAAAAATAAAGAATAATGCTTTTTATAAACCATTAAAAGCTTTATTTATAACTTGTGGTGTATATTTAGGAATTTCAATTATTAGATTACCAGCAAATGTAATGGATTTTTGTACAAAGGTATTTAAGATTATAATAATACTTATAGCAGCTAATGCAGCAATTAATATAGTAGATCCTAAAAAAGGGATTGTAAAGAAATTAAGAGATGAAGATAAAAGAGATGGGAATAAAACTGTTGCTAGCTTTACTTCTAGAATATTAAGAGTTGTTATTTATATAGTTGCAGCATTTTTAATTCTATATGTATTTGGAATTGATTTATCAGGTTTAGTTACTAGCCTTGGAATTGTCAGTGCTGTGGTTGTTTTAGCAGCACAAGATATTGCAAAAGATATAATGTCTGGTATTTCTATAATAACAGATAAACCATTCTTGGTTGGAGATTGGATTACAGTAGGAACAAATGAGGGAGAAGTAATAGAAATATCATTTAGATCTACAAAAATAAAAACATCAGATAACACAGTTGTAACAATACAAAACTCACTATTTACAACAAACACCGTAATAAATTGGTCTAGAATGCAACAAAGAAGATATTTATTGAATATAAAATTACCATTAGAAACTAATACAGATAAAATAGAAAGAATAGTTAATAGAATTAAATTTGTTTTAAACAATAATGATGATGTAGACAAAGATACAATACAAGTACATTTTGATACAATTGGATTGGATAATATAAACATTATTATATATATGTATACAGATATAATTGCATATACAGAGTTTTTAGCGTTTAAGGAAAGAGTAAATGAAGACATATTAAAAGTGTTAGAATCCGAAGAAATAAAAATGGCATATCCAGGACAAAATGTGTATGTTCATCATGTAGAAGATAACAATGAAATTGTGGAAAAAAGCACAGACAAATAATAAATATTTAAATAAAAAGTGAAACAAAAGAGAAAATTCCTCTCATAGCTAATTGCTAGAGAGGTAATTTTTGCTTAAAATTCATAAAAAGGACACAAATATATTGTATAATATTATCTGACTTAGTATGATATAATGGATGAAGAAAGGAAATGTGAGTTTTATGAGTGATACAACAGTTCTTATAGTAGATGATGAAGCAAGAATGAGAAAATTAATAAAAGACTTCTTAGTACAAAAAGGTTACGGAATATTAGAAGCTGGGGACGGAGAAGAAGCTTTACAAGTATTTGAAGAAAATCAAAATAAAATAAATTTAATTTTATTAGATGTAATGATGCCAAAATTAGATGGTTGGTCTGTACTTCGTCAAATAAGACAAACATCAAAAGTACCAATTATTATGCTTACAGCTAGAGGAGAAGAGCAAGACGAATTATTTGGATTTGAACTTGGAGTTGATGAATATATATCGAAACCATTTAGCCCTAAGATATTAGTTGCAAGAGTTCAAGCTATTTTAAAAAGAACAGAACCAGAAGAAAAAAAGCAAAAAGATTATGGTGGAATTGTAATAGATCCAGAAGGAAGAACTGTTACTGTAGATGGAAAACAAGTAGAAATGAGTTTAAGAGAATACGAGCTTTTAAAATATTTAGTAGATAATGAGAATATTGCTTTATCAAGAGATAAAATACTAAATAATGTATGGAATTATGACTATTATGGTGATTCTAGAACTATTGATAGTCACATAAAAAAAATAAGACATAAATTAGGTAAAAAAGGAAAATACATAGAAACAATAAGAGGAATTGGATATAAATTCGAAGTAAAATAGTAAAGAAGAAGGAAAGAAACATGTCAAAAATAAAGAAAAATTTTAGGTCTGTAAGATTTAGACTATTCTTTACAATGTGCTTTGTTATAGTAATAATTGTATTATTTCTTGTAATAATAAACAGTGTAGTATTAGAATCTTTTTATTTATATTCTAAAACAAATACAGTAAAAGATTTATATACAAGAATTAATAATTACTATAATTCAAATATTACAGACACTAATATAGAAGAGGAATTAAAAAGAATAGCGTATAATAATAATTTTGATATATTTATAGAAACTGATTCAAATACAATTATATTTAGTACAGATAAAGATTTATATTCTGCAATGAATGTGCTAGCACAAGCAAATACTTTTGAAGACAGTAAAAAGCCAATATATGCTAACGATAAAATCATTATAAGAAAAATTAATGATATAAGAAATAATATTAGTTATATACTTTTATCAGGTTCTCTAGATAATGGATATTATTTGTATATAAGTATACCAGCGGTTCCTATAGAAGAAAGTGTACAAATATCTAACCAAGTATTAATTATAATAGGTTTAATAATATTAGTTATATCAGCTATTTTTGCTTCATATGTTTCTAAGAGATTTACATCACCTATAGTTCAATTGAATGATATAACAGACAAAATGGCAAAGCTTGATTTTAGCCAAAAATATAAAGAAGTGGAAACAGATGATGAAATAAATGAACTTGGAAAAAATATAAATACTATGTCTGATAAATTAGAAAGAACCATAAAACAATTAAGAGCTAATAACAGTGAGTTAGAAAAAGATATAGAAGAAAAATCAAAAATAGATGAAATGAGAAAACAGTTTATATCTGATGTATCGCATGAATTAAAAACACCAATAGCTTTAATACAAGGATATGCAGAAGGTTTAGTAGAAAATGTAAATACAGATGAAGAAGCTAAAAAGTTTTATGCAGAAGTTATATTAGACGAGTCTAATAAAATGGATAGACTTGTAAAACAATTGTTAGAGCTTATGAAGCTAGAATATGGAAAAAGAGAATTCAATAACAAATATTTTAATATATCAGAATTAATAAATGAAGTTATTAGAAAATCTAAAGTAATGCTAGAAGAGAAAAATATTAAAGTGCGAGTTAATGCAGATGAAAACTTACAAGTATATGCAGATGATTTTTATATAGAACAAGTTGTTACTAATTATTTAACAAATGCAATAAAACATGCCTCTGATGTGGATGGAATAAAAGAAATAATTGTAAAAGCAGAAAAAAATAAGAAAAATGATAAGATTAGAGTATCTGTATTTAACACAGGAAATAATATTCCAGAAGAACATATTAATAAAATTTGGGGAAGATTTTATAAAGAAGACTCTTCAAGAAACAGAGCTGATGGAGGAACTGGAATAGGCTTAGCATTAGTAAAAGCTATAATGCTTAATTACAAAAATGATTATGGAGTTATAAATAAAGATAACGGAGTAGAGTTTTACTTTGAATTAGATGATAAAGAAACATAAACAACTTCTAAGAACACGATAGACGATAATTCTGATTCAAAAGAAGGCTAAAAATAAAATTAAAAAAACAGCAATAATACAGTTAATGGAAACGGATTATCGCTGTTTTTTGTATGTAAAGCGAATAATGTCGTAAAGAGTCGATGAAAAATACTTTACAATTTATGGAAATTGTAGTAATATAGAAACAGTCTAGAAATTGCAATTTTTATAACTTATATTAAATTTTAATTTTATCTTTTGTATTGATTAATAATTTAGTCAAATTAAATCTAATTAATTTAAACCAAAAACAATTTATTCAAAAAAATTATTTCAAAAATATTTAAACATTTGATTCTATTTTTATCAATATAGTAAAAATCGTTTTCACACAAAATAATAAAAGGTAGGTGCAATATATGTGTTAAGTTACAGCAAAAAGAGTATTAATATAATCTCTTGGTGCATTACAATCGTTATTCTAATAATATTAATTATATTATTAGATGTATATGTATTTAAAATATATGAAAATACATATTTGTTAAATAATAATGTAAGCAATGTTGGATTAAATTCTAATTGTATAAAAGAATATTCATATATAAAAAGAAAAAGTCTAACTAATAAAATTGTAAATATTGATAATTTATATTTAGAAATAATGCAAATGGGATATACAATCGATAATAAACAAAAAAATAATGAAGAACAACAAAAACTATTAGATAACAAAAATGAAAAAAATATATGGAGAATTAAAATTCCAAAAATAAATTTGGATGCTCCTATAGAAACTGGAACAACTCAAGATGTTTTAGCAAAAGCAGTGGGTCACTTTGAGCAAGGTCCTAAATGGAATGGCAATGTGGCTTTAGCTGGGCATAATAGAGGAATTGAGTGTAATTTTTTTCAAAATATAAAGTATTTAAAAGTAGGGGATAAAATAATTTATACGACCAAAAAAGGAAAAAGAGAGTATAAAGTTATAATGAATAAGATTATAAAACAAACCAATTGGGAGTATATAGAAAATACAAAGGACAATAGAATTACATTAATAACATGTGTAGAAAACATGTATGAGTATAGAAGATGTATTCAAGCAGTAGAAATATAGTAGTAAAAATAAGTTAGTTAAAAGTTAAGTAATGTATTAAGTTATAAAATAAAAAAGAAAGGAAATCGAGTTTATATGCAAATAAAAAGAATTATATCAATAACATTAATGTTAATTGTAATTATTACAACATTATGTATGCTACAAAATTCTTCAAATGCTGCAACATATTTAATAGACGAAGCAGATTTATATTCAAAAGGGGAATTAGTATGCTTAATGTATGGAGATATTAAAGTAGGAGTGGAATTTGTAGTATATAAAAAGAATGGAGTAGAATATCCAGCGTATTGTTTAAATAGGAATTTACCTGGAGTTACATCAAGTGGAGGATATACAGTTAAAGTTGAAAAATTAGTAACAAATTCAAAAATTTGGAGAGCTGTTAATAATGGTTATCCATTTGTAAGTGCAAAAGAATTAGGATGTAATAGTAATATTGAGGCTTTTGCTGCAACAAAAATGGCAGTATATGATATGATGTATAATTATGATTGGAGTGATTTTAGTGGAATTGGAGCACAAGGAGACAGAGTATTATCAGCAGCTAAGAAAATATCAAAGGCTGCTAGAAATTCATCAGCAACCAAACCGTCTGCTATAATAACAATAAAAACAGATGATAAAACTTGGAAAAAAGATTCTGTTGATGGAAATTATGCATCTAAAACATTTTATGTAAAAACAAATGTAGATAGTACAGAATATAGTGTAAGCTTAAAAAATGTAAAGATTAACAATGTGAAAGTGGTGGATGAAAAAAATAAAGCTAAAACTAAATTTAGTTCTGGTGAGAAATTTAAAGTTTTAATACCTATTTCAGAAATGACAGTTGATGGAAAATTTGAAATAGAAGTTACTGCAAATATGAAAACAAAACCTATTTTATATGGCGAATCACCTGATAGTGAAAAACAAAGTTATGCATTAGCTGCAGGGGATTATGAATATGAAAATAGTAAATTAGTAGTAAATTATTTAAAAAATTCTACTAAAATTGAAATTCTAAAAAAAGATGCAGAGACTAAAAAAAGTTTAGCAGGAGCAAAATTCAATATTTTAGATGAAAATAAAAATATAGTATATTCAGATGTAGTGACAGATGAAAATGGAATAGCTACAATAGATGAAATGATGCCGGGAAAATATTATATAGAGGAAATAAAATCACCTGATGGCTACACTATATATGATGAATTAATAGAGATAGATGTAGAATTAAACCAAAAATATACTATTGATGTTAATAATTATAAAGAGCCAGAAAATGAAGAAAAGAAAGTAGAAGATGGAAGTAAGACTACATATGGTAAAAAAGAAATAAATCTTCCTAGAACAGGATATTAATATTATAAAAATAAATATCAATTTCAATGTAAAATAGACCAAATTTTGGTCTATTTTTCGTTGGTAATTCTTGACATTACGTATTAAATAAATTATCATAATATATGTAAAAATAAATTTATAGTATATAATAAAAAAATACTAATTTAGGAAGGAAATTTAAATGTTATCACAAATTATTTTTTTAGCTATTTTAATCCTAGTAAATGCATACTTTGCGGCTACAGAATTAGCTTTTATATCTTTAAATGATGCAAAAATAGAAAGAGATGCGAAAGACCGGAAATAAAAAAGCAAAACAAATCTTAAAAATGTTAAAATCTCCAAGTAAATTTTTATCAACAATTCAAATAGGAATAACTTTAGCAGGATTTTTATCAAGTGCGTTTGCTTCAGACGCATTTGCAGATAAATTAGCACCAGTGTTAAGTAGTGCAATGCCATTCTTTTCATTAGCAGTATGGAGAGGAATTTCAATAGTAATTATTACAATAATACTTTCATTCTTTACTTTGGTATTTGGAGAGTTAGTTCCAAAAAGATTAGCAATGAAATATTATGAGAAAATATCTTATGCAACAATAGGAGTAATAAAAACTATTTCAGTAATAACAGCACCACTAGTAAAACTACTTACAATATCAACAAACATGGTATCAAAACTATTTGGCGTTGGCGAAGCGGAAGAAGAAATTGTTACTGAAGAAGAAATAAAAATGATGATAGATGAAGGAGAAGAAAAAGGAACAATAGAAAAAGAACAAAAGCTATTATTGAACAATGTTTTTCAATTTAATGATATAGTCGTTTCAGAAATAATGACTCCTAGAACAGATATGTATGCAATAGATATAAATGATGATATAAATAAATTATTAGAAAAAATAGATGAATATAAATATAGTAGAATACCTGTATATGATGAAAATATTGATGATATAAAAGGAATTTTATTTGTAAAAGATTTAATAAAACCTTTAAAGAATAATAAAAAAATAGATCTAAAGAAAATAATGAGAGAACCATATTTTGTTCCAGAATCAAAAGATATTGATGAATTATTTAAAGAGATGCAACAAAATAAAGTTCAAATGGCGATTGCAATTGATGAGTATGGTGGTACAGCGGGTATTATAACAATGGAAGATATAGTAGAAGAAATTGTTGGTAACATATTTGATGAATATGATGATGAAGAAGTTGAGGTAAAGAAAATCGATGATAATACTTATTTATTAAATGGTACTATTACAACATATGAGTTAGAAAGATTATTTGGAGTAGAAATACCAGAAGGTGATTATGAAACATTATCGGGATATTTATTAGATTTATTGGGAAGAATACCTGATGAAAAAGAAAAGCCGGTAATTGAAGATGAAAATTTAACATATAAAGTAGAAGAAATAGAAGATAGAAGAATTAAATGTGTAAAAGTATGTAGAAATTTAAAGGAAGATACAGAAGAAGACGAAGAAGATGATGATGACAATAAAGAAGATAAAAAGAAAAAAGGAAAGGATAAAAATGTAGATAAAAAGAACGAAAAAGAGGATTAAACAGAGGAGAGAAATATATGAATAAAAAGAAATTAATTATAATTATAATAATTGTGGCTTTGATAGCAGTAATTGCAACATTATTAATTTTGTATTTTAATAAAAAAGAAAAATATGTTTATGATATAGAGACTGTTACAGATATTAAATATAATACTATTCGTATAGATAATAGATATGGAGTAATAGATGAACAGGGTAATGTTATAATAGAACCTAATTATGATATTATTCAAATACCAAATCCATCAAAGGCAGTATTTATTTGTATGTCTGACTATAATACAGATATTAATGAATATGAAACAAATAAAGTATTAAATGAAAAGAAAGAACAAATTCTTACAGGGTATCAAAGTGTTCAAGCAATCCCAACAGAAACCACAGCAGATGGAATACCATTTGAAAAAACTGTATTAAAATATAAAAAAGATGGAAAATTTGGTTTAATAGATTTTGATGGAAAAGAGATAACAGATCCAATATATGACGATATTTCTGCTGTAACATATAAAGAAGGAATGTTTTTAGTAGAACAAGATGACAAATTAGGAATCATAAATTTAAATGGCGTAAGCGTATTAGATGTAGAATATGATATGATTACAGTTGATAATTACTACAATATGGATACAAGATATCAAAAAACTGGATTTATTGTATGTAAAATAGGTGATAATGGATATAGATATGGATATATAAATTATAAAGGAGATAAATTACTAGATACAGAATACACTGAAATATCAAGAATTACAGATATAGATGATGATAATAATATATATTTAATAGCATATAAAGATGGGCAAGCAGGAGTATTAAGAAATAAAAGGACAATAATAGACTATGAGTATGAAAGTATAATTTATAATGCAAATAATGATGCGTTTATAGTTCAAAGAAATGGTAAAAAAGGTATAGTAAATAGAAATGGCGATATACGAATAGAGCCACAATATACTACACTTATATGGAATGGAACATATTTAAATGTTAAAGAACAAGATGGAACAGAAAAGGTATTAGATGAAAATGGAAATGAAGTTACAGATGGATATGTTTCAAGAACATCAACATCAGATGGACAACATAGCATAGTTTATGGCGATGATGATATATATAAAATTATTGACAATAACGGAAATGTTGTAATAGATAAAGGTTATTCATATATAGAAGATATAGGCAATAATTATTATATTGTAGCTAGCTCACAAAAAAATGGAATTATAGACTTAACAGGTAAATCAGTTGTTGATTTAAAATATAGTAGTATATTTAAATTAGATAATACAGACTTGCTACAAGCAAATATTGTAGAAACAAACACAGTAAGCTTAATAAATAAAAATATGCAAGTAATTGCAACTATGGATCAGGCAGGAATTGAAATAGCAGATAATTATATAAAATTATATTCTGAATCAGATATAAAATATTTTGATTACCAAGGAAATGAACTAACTGCACAAGAATTATTCCCAAATAATAATATATATGCTAAAAAAATTGATGGCAAATGGGGATTTGTTGATAAAGATGGAAATACAGTAGTTGAAAATAAATATGACATGGTTACCGAAATAAATGAATATGGATTTGCAGGAATAAGAGAAAATGGTAAATGGGGAGTTATAAACTCTAATGGTGAAATAATTCAAGAACCAATATATGATATAGATAGTTTAACACCAGAGTTTATAGGTAAATACTATAAATCAAATGAATGGTATGGTAATGACTACTATACAGATACAGTATCTGATGACAATGAATCTGAAACAGGTGTAGATGAAACATTAAATGAAGTAGAAACAGAAACAAATGAAACAGAAGAACAATTATTAGACGTAGAATAGAAAGGATTGTAAAGAAGAATGTATAACGAACTAGGAATGTCAGATGAATTAGTAAAAAAGGCAAGAGAAACAGAAAAACAAATAGAGCCAGTTTTTAAACAAATAGAAGATGTATGTGAATATAATTCAATAAAAGTATTAAAAGCATTTCAGGATAATAGAATTTCTGATATACATTTTAATCAAACAACAGGATATGGTTATGGAGATATAGGTAGAGATACTTGTGAAAAAGTATTTGCAGATGTATTTAAAGCAGAAGATTGTATTGTAAGAGGACAATTTATATCTGGAACACATGCTTTAACAGTTGCACTTTTTGCATTCCTAAGACCAGGAGATGTAATGCTAAGTATTACTGGAAAACCATATGATACATTAGATGAAGTGATAGGAATTGTAGATAATCCAAGTTCACTAAAATCATACGGAATTAATTTTGAAAAAATAGACTTAGTTAATGATGATTTTGATTATGAGAAAATAGAAGAAAGACTAAAAAAAGGAAAAGTTAAATTAATAGAGATTCAAAGATCAAAAGGTTATAGTACTAGAAAAAGTATAGATTTAGAGAAACTAGAAAAAGCAATAAAATGTATTAGAAAAGTAGATAAAGATGTAATAATAATGATAGATAATTGTTATTGCGAATTTGTTGATAAAAAAGAGCCTATAGAAATCGGTGCAGATGTAATTGTTGGTTCACTTATAAAAAATCTAGGTGGAGGAATTGCACCAAATGGAGCATATATAGCAGGAAGAGCAGACTTAGTAAATCTAGCAGCAGAAAGATTAACATCTCCTGGAGAGGGAAAAGAAGTAGGCCCATCACTAGGAATAACTAAATCTTTCTTACAAGGATTATTTATGGCACCATCAGTAGTTGCAAGCAGTTTAAAAACAGCAGTATTTGCAAGTAAAATCTTAGAAGATCTAGGCTATGATGTTGAGCCAAGATACAATGATAGAAGAGCAGACATTGTTCAAACAATTATCTTTAGAGACCCAGACAAACTTATAAAATACTGTCAAGGTATACAAATGGGTTCACCAGTAGATTCAGACTCAATACCAGAACCATGGGATATGCCAGGATATACAGATAAAGTTATAATGGCAGCTGGAGCATTTACACAAGGGTCATCTATAGAACTTTCATGTGATGGTCCAATACGTGACCCATATATTGCATATATGCAGGGTGGACTTACATATGATTATGGTAAGATTGGAGTTTTGAAGGCGATTCAAAATATGGGCATTTAAATTTGTTTTCCTTGCCAAAATTTGATTCTTTTTCAAATTAGAGAATTGTATATAAATAATTGTTTTATCGGGACGAATATCATCAAAAGCCCTAAAGGTCTTATATTTTAATAAGGATTGTGATTAGTTAATGAGAGTAGTAATTGTAGGAGGAGGAGCAGCCGGAATGCTGGCTGCTATTTCTTCATCAAAAAATAAAGAAAATGAAGTAATAATTTTAGAAAAAATGAATATGCTAGGTAAAAAGATTTTAGTTACAGGTAAAGGAAGATGTAATATAACAAGCAATCTTCCGATGGATGATTTTATAAAAAATGTACCTGGTAATGGCAAATTTCTATACAGTGCTTTTAATAATTTTACTAATAGAGATATATTAGAATTGTTAAAAAAAGAAGGTGTAGAAACAAAGGTAGAAAGAGGAAATAGAATTTTTCCCGTATCTGATAAAGCTCAAGATGTTCAAAAAGCTTTAATAAGAATTGTAGAAAAATCAGGGGTAAAAATTATAACAAACTGCAAAGTAATCAAAATCCTAATCAGCAACTTATCTGATAATGAAGCTAAAAATAATGAGAATAATAAGCAAGTATGTGGAGTACTTGCGAACATTAATGGCAAAGAAAAAGAGATAAAAGCAGATAAAGTTATTTTAGCAACTGGAGGAAAAAGTTACCCTGGAACGGGTTCAACAGGAGACGGCTATAAAATGGCGGAAGAATTAGGTCATACAATTATAAAAATAAGACCATCACTTGTTCCATTAACTGTTCATGAAAATAGTTTAAAACTATGTAAGAATATGCAGGGCTTAAGCTTAAAAAATGTTGGCATTAAATTCATTGATTTAGAAAAAAATAAATCAATATATGAAGATTTTGGAGAAATGTTATTTACTCATTTTGGAGTATCAGGACCAACCGTATTAAGTGCGTCGGCACATTTATTAAGATATAAGAATATAGATGAATTATTAAAAAATAAAAAAGTTGTATTAACAATAGATTTAAAACCAGCATTAACAGAGAAAAAATTGGATGAAAGAATCTTAAGAGATTTTAGTGAAGAAAAAAATAAAGAATATAAAAATTGTTTAAATAAGTTATTACCAAAGAAAATGATAGAAACAGTGATACAATTATCTAAAATAAATCCAGAGAAAAAAGTAAACGAAATTACTAAAGAGGAACGAAAAAATTTAGTAAGTATTTTAAAAGGTTTAAATATATACATAAAAGGATTTAGACCTATAGAAGAAGCAATAATTACATCAGGAGGAATAAAAACTAGCGAAATAAATCCAAAAAAAATGGAGTCTAAAATTGTAAAAGGACTATATTTTGCTGGAGAAATTATAGATGTAGATGCTTATACAGGAGGATTTAATTTACAAATAGCTTATTCTACAGGTGTTACAGCAGGAATGAATTAAAAATAGAAAGGTAATGTATGAAAAATTTTAAAACTATAGAAAATGATGCTACAGCGATAGTAGAAGAAAAAAGATCAAAATTCATAGCAAATATTTTTAAAATAAATAGTGTTGAAGAAGCAGAAAATAAGTTACAAGAAGTAAAAAAGAAATATTATGATGCTAGACACAATTGCTTTGCCTACATAGTAGAAGATGAAGGAATACTAAAGAAAAAATTTAGTGATGACGGAGAGCCAAGTGGAACAGCAGGTTCTCCAATTTTAAATGTAATTGAAAAAAACGAATTGTGTAATGTATTAATTGTGGTTACAAGATATTTTGGAGGTATTTTACTTGGCGCAGGAGGATTAGTTAGAGCATATACTGAATCAGCTGCCAAAGCTGTAAATGAAACAAATATATTGGAAAAAGAAGAAGGATATGAAATAGAAATATTAATAAACTATCAAGATTTAGATAAATTTAAATATTATTGTAATCAAAACAAAATAAAAATAGTAGATATTAAATATTTAGAAAATATTATTTGTAGAATAGAAGTAACAAAAGAGGAAAAAGAGAAACTAGAAGATTATAAATACAACGAAATGAATATAAATATACTAGAATTCAGTACAATAACAAGAAAACTAATAGATAAAAAAGAATAAAAGAAAATAATTTAAAAAACTTATCAAAAACTATTGTAAAAATCTGGAAAAAGATATATAATCAAAATGTAAAAAATTTACAATTAATTTGATAGGGGGATAAGAAATTGAATGAAAAAATCAGAATTTTAGTATCAGATGACAACCAAGATTTTGCAAAAACATTAGTAAAGTATTTATCAGAAGACGAGGACATTGAAGTTGTAGGAGTAGCAAGGGATGGAGATGAAGCATTTATTAAAATAATGGAAACAAAACCAGATATTGCACTATTAGATATAATAATGCCTCATCTAGACGGATTAGGAGTTTTAGAAAAATTAAATTCATCTAATTTAGAAAAAAAGCCTATCTGCATAATTTTATCTGCTGTAGGACAAGACAAAATTACACAAAGAGCAATTGAATTAGGAGCACAATATTACATAGTAAAACCATTTGACATTATGATATTAATTAAACGAATAAAAGAATTAAAATATTATCAACCAACACAAGGTAAAAACAATTTTATATCAAGAGAAATAAAAACGCAGTATATAGATATATCCCCTGATAGTAAAAATAATGAAGGTAATTTAGAAGCATTAGTTACAAATATTATACACGAAGTTGGTGTTCCTGCTCATATTAAAGGTTATCAATACCTAAGAGAAGCTATAATTATGGTTGTTAATGATATTGATGTGATTAATCAAATCACAAAACAACTATATCCAGACATTGCTGTAAAATATCATACAACGCCTTCACGAGTAGAACGTGCAATTCGCCATGCAATAGAAGTAGCGTGGGGAAGAGGACAACAAGAAACAGTTGAGAGAATATTTGGCTATACAGTATCCGCAGCAAAAGGAAAGCCAACAAATAGTGAATTTATAGCAATGATTGCTGATAAATTGAGGCTTGAATTAAAGAGTGCGT
>CALXNM010000028.1 GCA_944389745.1 uncultured Clostridia bacterium
AATTTAGCACTAATTCTATTAAAAATTAGTGCTAATGTTAAAAAAATTTTGGGACATTTTCAAAAATGATTGACATTAATATTAATCTAAGTATGTGCAAAAACGAAAAAAATAATTGGCGAATTAAAAATTTAAATTATAAATAATATAATTCACCAATTATTTTCTATTGTCTTGTATTATATCACCTTGATTTTATTAATATTTCATCATATATTATACCTTTTTCTTCCATCATTTTTCTACCTTTTACAGAGTGTATCTCTTTCCTACCTTTTAGTAATATTATTTAATCTATTTTGATTTTTAATTTCATAAGTCAAATTTTTTGACCCTAAATAATTTATAGGACGAATTTTTTGATTTTTTCGTCCTATGGATTTTTATAAGCCGAATTTTTTTGATTTTTTCGTCTTATAAATTTTATTTTAAAAATAAATCTATATATTTTTGAAAAGCAAATACTTGATTTCTACTATATCCAGTTGTTTCTATAATAATATTCTTTTCTTTTAATGCATTAATACATACATTTAAAGTTGTTGGTTTTATATCTATTAACTCTAATATTTTCTTTCTTGAAACAATTGGTTCATCATACAATACATCTAATACTTTTTTAGCATTTTCTGGCTTTACTGGTAAATCCATTATAACCTTATCCATTTCCATTGTAAGCTCAACTACATTTCTAAATTTTTCTTTTGCTGTTTTTGATGTTTCTTTTAAACACAATTCCCTCCTACAGCTGTGTTTAAACTTGAGTGGCATACAAAACTTTACCTTTGCAATTTGTAAAGTACTGCTGACATAATCAGCTTACCCTGATAAACAGGTATTACTATAAATTACTTTTCTTTCTCACAAAAATTAATATTTCTAAAATCCTAATTCAGCAAAAATTTCTTCTGCTATGCTTCTAGCATCTTCTCCACCATCATTTTGAATTGTGGCACTAAGGAAATAATTGTTTTCACGATAATCAATATAAATAGTACCATTTTTCATAACTATTTCATATTTATTAGTATTTGTGCTTTCTTCATTTTTTACTGTTTCTAATATATTCTCTTCTTTGTAATATGATTTTTTGGGAGAATTATTCCACCATCTTAAAGCATCTTCATTACTTTCAAATACATTTAAAGTATAGTAAGTAGAATGATCATAATCTTCAACTTGATATAAATTATTTACACTATTAACAGTTAAATTTCTTTTTTGCATTACCTTTTTAAAATTTTCCAAAGTAAGGCTTCCTTCATTTACTGTTATTTCTTTTGATTCTTCTGATGTTTCACTAAATGCTATTAGCAATTTTTTTACCTGCTCTTTTAATTCTGTATTATCATGTTCCCATTCACTAAAATTATTTTCATAAAATTCTATTTTATTTGAACTGTTCAAATTGTTTGCAACTTCTTCTTTCACATTAGCAATTTCTTGTTCATACTCTGATGATACAAGAGCATTATCATATCCTTTACTTATATCTATTGTATAATCATATTCTTTTTCAGTTATCTCTAATGTTTCAAAATTTAATGTTCTCTTATACATTTTACTATTAGAAAGTGTATCTAAATCCATTCCTATTAATTTACCATATTCTGTATAAATATTGTCTTTAATATATGCAAAGTCAATAATTGAGCCATT
The DNA here is from genome assembly GCA_944389745.1 of uncultured Clostridia bacterium. Lineage (GTDB taxonomy): Bacteria > Bacillota > Clostridia > TANB77 > CAG-508 > CALXVA01. The sequence continues at coordinate 1,660 of CALXNM010000028.1, forward strand.
AGCTATATAATCTGATCCAAACTGATTAATTACATATATACTACTTTCATCTGCATATTCATTTTTGGTTATATCTTCTATTCCAGCGAAATTAGTTTTTGATGACATATCTCTTATTTCTTTCATTTCTTCATTTTCAAGTTTATATACTTTAAAATTAGGTTCTTGCTCACTTGCACTTTTCCCAAACAATTCAGGGATTCCGTCATTGTTTAAATCTTCTATACCATAATAATAGAATGATGCTGATGTTATTTTAGTTGCATATAAATCTGTGTATGATGAATAATCTATTTTATTTTCATTTTCTTGAGTCAAGCTATTTTCGTCTACATCATCATTAGTATTACTATTATTACTCCCACAACCAGTCAATAATAGCAACATAGTAATCAAGATCAATATAATTCCTACTCCTAAAATTTTCTTTTTCACTTATAATTTCCCCCTCTTTTATTGTTTTTATTTCATTATTATATCAAATTAACTTTATTTTGTTTTTTCTATACTACAGTCCTTATCCAAGAAAATACTTCCAAGTTCACTTACTTCTTTTTGAAAATTATGATTCACATAGTAATCATTATCATTTATTATCGCCTCATCTACTGCATTAGATAGTTCTTGCATATCTGCTTTATTCTTCCACTCATTATAAAAATGATAAACTAAATATTTGTCAATTTTTTTGCATTTAATTATATAATATTCAATTTACCATTTATATGTAGTACTATCTATCTCTTTTCCGTTTTTGTCTTTATATATCGTCTTACTTATACCAAATCCTAAGTCATAAGTTGTTGAATTTCCTATTTTTTCGCCATTTTTATTTTTTAATTCTCCCACTTTTGAAATGCCAGAATATTCTTTTACTGTTCCTCCTATATCCATAGAAGTTGCTTTATCACCATTTTTGAAAAATGTTGTTGAAACTCCACCGAAAATCGGATTGCTTTTCTTATTACCTTTGCTATTGGAATAACTATTTGAATAATTTGATGTATAATCACTCAAATAACTACTTGATTCACTATTTTTATATTTGCTCATTGTAATTTTATTTTTTATATTATCAAAAATCATATAAATGAGCGATAGTGGAATTGTAATTATTCCTACCTCAAATACTATAAATAACATTGTCAAAAGTCCCATTATCCAATGTTCAAATCCCTCACTTACATAATAATATGTACCAATCGCCATTGAAATTAAACCAACTATAGGTGTTATATCCAAAAATGTATCATCACATATAATATCAAAAAGAATTAAAATTCCATAAACTGAAATAGTTATTCCAAAGAAAAATCCGATGAATACAGTAAATTCAGCATTTACTTGTGGTGCAATAATATTAACTAAGTATCCTAATAAAATAGATATTATAAATACTATTATTTTTATAAATTTTTTCATATATTACATCTCCTTACTACTCAAAAAATTCTTTTCTATTATATCAAAAAAAATTAAAATTGTGAATATTTTGTAAGCACACAAAAAACAAAGACTCTCTCTTTGCTTTTTGACCTCATTATTTAGTTAATAATTATTCTTCTTAAATAATCGTATGACAATCAAGAACTTCTGCAACTTCCTCTTGTGAGTAATTTTTCATAAATCTATAATATCTTATGTTTTTACGAAAAATGTCTATTAAATTCATCATATATCACCACGCTATCATTTATTTATACAGATGAGTGTATAATCAATCACATCACAAGATACACATGTATAATTATTTTTATCTCGTTATGTTACGAAGACTTCCGACAACTATTTGCTCTCCTCTTTAAACTTTCATCCTTTATATCTATCAATAAGTAACTCTCTAAAATATTCTGCTGGATAAATATATTCCTTCTTTTCAAAATTCAATTTTCTTTCATCTCTAGCTCTGCCACACATTCCACATGTGATGTAAATGGGAACATATCAACTGGTTGTATTTCTTTTACCTCATATTTTCTATCTAAAAGTTTTATATCTCTTACCATTGTTGCTGGGTTGCAGCTTATGTACACAAATTTTCTTAAACCTAATTTCATTATTTCATTTATAGTTGTTTCATCTAATCCTCTTCTTGGTGGGTCTACTATTATTGCTGTTGGCGTTACGTTTTTCTTTTCTATTAATTCTTTGAATGCTTTTTCTACATCTCCTACAATAAATTCTATGTTTTCCACATTGTTTATTTTGCTATTGTCTTTTGCCATTTCTATTGCTTCTTCTACAATTTCTATTCCATAAACTTTTTTTACTTTATCTGATGCAAATATTCCTATTGTGCCAATTCCACAATATAAGTCACATAAAATATCTTTTTTATCTAGGTTTGCAAATTCTGTTGCTTTATTATATAGCTTTTCTGTTTGTACTGGATTTGTTTGGTAAAATGAATTTGCTGATATTTTAAATGTGCATTCTCCTAATTTGTCATAAATATATCCGTTGCCATAAAGTACTATATTTTTTTGTCCTAATATTACATTTGTATTTTTATTATTTATATTTTTTATGATTGTTTTTACATTAGGAAATCTATTTACTACATCTTCTACCAATTCATTTTCTTTATCAAACTTCTCTTTGTTAGAAACTATAACGCACATAATTTCATTTGTTTTAACTCCTATTTTTATTATAATGTGTCTTATAGCTCCTTCTCTTGTAGTTTCATTGTATACTGGTATTTTATTATCTTTTATAAACTTAAAAATTTCTTTTGCCACTTTTTCCGCTTCTTCATTTTGTATTAGACAATTTTCTATTCCAATTATTTCATGAGTTCTTTTAGCAAATACGCCCATAACTGGATTGCCATTTTTATCTAATCCAACTGGATATTGAAGTTTATTTCTGTAATTATACGGCTTGTCCATCCCTATAACATCATTTACTTTTAATTTAGTATCTAAAGTTTTGTTAACTAGGTTTTGGACCATCTCTCTTTTTAAGTTTAATGTTTCCTCATATTTCATATGTCTCAAACTACAGCCACCACATCTTTTATATGTTTTACAATCCGGTTCTTGTCTTGCTTCTGATTTTTCTATTACTTCTAATAATTTACCAAATGCATAGGATTTATTTACTTTTACTATTAGTATCTTGCATTTTTCTCCCTTTATTGCTCCATCAATAAATATTGTAAAATCATCCATTTTAGCTATTCCTTCACCATCATAGCCATTATCTATTATATCTACTTCATATTCTTTATTCTTTTCTACTGTTGCCATTATCTCTATCCTTTCATTTTTATTTATCAATACTTTTTATTACATCATACAATTTATGAATAGGAAATCCTAGTTATTACTCCCTCCCAAAAATCTAAAACAATTATACCATACACAATATATTAATTAAACTGTTTAAATATTTTTTATTGATTTACTATTAAACAAATTACTGGTCTTAGGAACCAGTGCCAACATCGTGTAGGTTCGAGCTCTCCCATCCGCACCAAAAAATATTAAGAAATTTATATTATATTAGTAGTTTAGTCATATGCAAATGAACCCAAACAAATTTTAAAAAATATTCGTTTTATTGTATTGACATTGTTTTTTTTGTGTGCTAAAATATATTTTGTCATTGAGAAACGCGGATGTGGCGGAACTGGCAGACGCGCTGGTCTTAGGAACCAGTGCCAACGGCGTGGAGGTTCGAGTCCTCTCATCCGCACCAAAAGAACTGAAATCGATTAGATTTCAGCTTTTTTTGTTTATTATAATCAATTTTGTTGTGCCAAAGGGGTCTGTCCCCTTTGGCATTAATTCATCTCTACTTTTCCTATTATATCCGTTATGTTTTCTATGTTGTTTTTCTTCATGTATTCTTCTATTCCTTCTATTGTTTTTATGCTTGCGTATGGGTCTACAAAGTTTCCTGCTCCTATTGAAATTACTGATGCTCCTGCTAGCATGAATTCTATTGCGTCTTCTCCGTTCATTATTCCGCCTAGTCCCATTATTGGTATTTTTACTGCTTGTGATACTTGATATACCATTCTTACTGCGACTGGTTTTATTGCTGGTCCTGATAGTCCTCCTGTGTTGTTGGCTAGCACTGGTCTACGTGTGTTTATGTCTATTTTCATTCCTAGAAGTGTATTTATTAATGATACTGCATCTGCTCCTCCGTCTTCTACTCCTTTTGCTATTTCTGCTATGTTTGTTACATTTGGTGTTAGTTTTACTATTAATGGTTTTTGTAGTACTTCTCTTACGCTACTGGTTACTTTTCTTACACCTTCATATGTATTTCCAAATGCCATGCATCCTTCTTTTACATTAGGGCATGATAAATTTAGTTCTACACCGTCTATATCTAATGTGTTTAATATTTTACATAGCTCTACATATTCATCTATAGAGCTTCCACATGCATTTACTATTATTTTTGTGTCATATTTTCTTAAGTTTGGTAAATCATTTTCCGCAAAGTATTCTACTCCCGGATTTTGAAGTCCTATGCTATTTAACATTCCACTTGCTGTTTCACATACTCTAGGTGGTTTGTTTCCACTCTTTGGCTTTAGTGATGTTCCTTTTGTAATTATGGCTCCTAATTTGCCTAGGTCAAAAAAGTTACTGAATTCTCTACCATAGCCAAATGTCCCTGATGCAACCGTTACAGGATTTTTCATTTCTATTCCTGCAAAATTAACTTTTGTATTCATTAGCTTTCCTCCATTCTTTAACTAATTTGCTTTTTTTATTTTTTCTTCTAAACTTTCTATTTTGACATCTTCTATTCTTTCTTCTATGCTTTCATTAGTAACTTCTTCTATAAAATCTACTACTTTTTCTTCATTTAAATACTCTGGCTCTTCGTCTAAATAATTCATAAATTTGTCTACATTCTCATTATATGTTTTTCCTACTTTAAATTTTTCCATTAATATTTTATTTAAGCAATCATAATCATGATAATATGAATCATTTTTACTTATCATATCTAATGTTTCATCTTTAAAATAGTTTAAATAGAACTCATTGTCTGTTACTAAATGAACAAAATATCCTTTATAATAATCTTTAGACATATCTACTTTTGGATCAGCTAAAAACAAATCCAAGTAAGATTTTATTTTTCTAACACCATTTTTTCCATAGTGTGTTTTTCCTTTACTAATGTTTTTATTTAAATCCGAAATTAAATCTGGTTCAAGTATACCTCTCATAAATTCTTCTTCATTTTTTATTTCATCTTTATGTTTTTGCATATATTCTTTTGCCACTGCTAAATGTATTACAAATCCCGGCACTTCTTTACTACTCCTTTTAAAATTCTACATCTTTTGAATTAAATACTGGTCCGCCTTTACACACGTGAAAATATTCTGGGCTATCTTCTGGACTACTTGCTTTTTTTACAGCACAACCTAAACATACTCCAAGACCACATCCCATTCTTTCTTCTAATGAGACTTGGCATTTTATATTATTTTCATCTGCATATTTCTTCACTGCTCTAAGCATAGGTGTTGGACCACATGCATATATGCATTCATATTTTTCTGTTTCCATATCATTTATCAATTTGTCTATGGCAAATCCACTTTCTCCATAACTTCCATCATCTGTACAAATAGTTAATTTATCTGTTACATCTGTAAATTCTTTTTCAAGCATTACTAAATCTTTATTTCTAAATCCCAAATAACAATTAACTGTTTTTCCACTATTCTTTGCTTCTTTTGAAAGTTCATATAATGGGAATATTCCTATTCCTCCACCTATAACTGCTATTTTATTAAATTTATCAAAACTAAAAGTACCAAACCCTAAAGGACCAATTATATCAATTTTATCTCCAATTTCTTTTCTTGATAAAATCTCTGTTCCTTTTCCTTTAACTTGAAATATAAATTCTAGAATTCCTTTTTCTCTATCCATATTATATATACTAATAGGTCTTCTCAAAAAAGGATCAATTCCATCAGTTACTCTTATCTCTATGAAATTACCTGGTCTAGATGTTTTCACAATTTCATCAGCTTGAACACTAAATTTGTATATTCCATTAATAATTTCCTTTTTATCCATTAATTCTGCAAAAACTTGCTCTGCCATTACACTACCTCCTTTTTTATTTTTCAACAACGCCAACTAACTCATCCCTCATTCTAACAGCCTCAGCCCTAGTAGCCTTTTCAAATTCTTCTTCTGTAAACTCGTCCTTCCATCTATCAGATTTATATGCACACATAAGACCTCTCGAACTATTTACAATTCCACCTATTCCATTTTTGTCAAATCCAAGTGCTATATCTTCAGCTTTTCCTCCTTGTGCTCCATAGCCTGGTATTAAGAAAAATGTATGTGGTGCTATTTTCCTTAAATCTTCTAATTGCTTAGGATATGTTGCTCCTACAACTGCTGATATGCTACTATATCCATATTTTCCAATTAAATCTTTGCCCCATTCTTCTACAAGTTTTATAACTTTTGTATATACTTCTTCTCCGCTTTCTAGTTTTAAATCTTGTAACTCTCCTGATGAAGGGTTTGAAGTTTTCACTATTACAAATGCTCCTTTACCGTATTTCATACAATCTTCTACAAATGGTTTTATGCTATCTGTACCCATGTATGGACTTAATGTAACAAAATCTACATCATATATTGCTTCTTCTCTATCTCCGATTACTGTTCTTCCTAAAAATGCATTTGAATATGCTTTAGCAGTATTTCCTATATCTCCTCTTTTTATATCTGCCATTACTATCATTTTCTTTTCTTTGGCATATTTACACGTCTCTTCAAATACCTTCATTCCATTTAATCCATACATTTCATAAAAAGCAACATTTACCTTTACTGCAGGTATAATATCATATGTTGCATCTATTAATCTTTTATTAAATTCTAATATTGCATTTGAAACACCTTCTAAACTATCATCATATTTACTTCTTATATATTCTGGTACCATGTCATATTTCGTGTCAATTCCTATTACTGTTGGATTATTGGTTTCTTTTATTTTTTCTATTAGATTATCCATTGCATTAATCATTTAGGAAAATCCCCCTTTCATTATCCTTCATATACTATTCTTCCGCTTACCATTGTATATTTTACTTTTCCTTTAAGTTCTTTACCTATAAATGGGCTATTTTTAGATTTAGACACTATCATATCTTCTGTGTACACATATTTTTCATTTGGGTCGAATATTGTAATATCTGCTACTTTTCCCGGCTCTATAACACCTCTATCTATATGTAACAATTGTGCTGGTGTGTATGATGTAAGTCTTACTAAATTTAAGTAATTTAGTTCTTTTGTATCTATTAAATTCATAATTTCAGCTGAAAGGGCTGTTTCAAATCCAATTATTCCATTAGGCGCTTTTGATAAATCTTGATTTTTTTCTTCTATACTATGTGGTGCATGGTCTGTGATTATGCAATCTATTGTTCCATCTGATAACCCTTCTATAATTGCTTCTCTATCTTTTTCTTCTCTTAAAGGAGGATTCATTTTTGCATTGGTTCCTGATTTCATTACTTCTTCTACCGTAAAAGTAAAATAATGTGGACAAGTTTCACAAGTAATTTTTACTCCTCTTTTCTTTGCATCTCTTACCATATCTTTAGTTGTTTTTGTACTTATATGGCAAATATGTCCTCTAACTTTATTTGTTTCAGATATTACAATTTCTCTTGCAGCCATTATTTCTTCTGCCTCTGGTAATACTCCTTCTACTCCTAACTTTTCTGCTATCTCACCTGCATTAATAGCTCCACTTGCAACTGATTTTTCTTCACAATGTGATGCTACAAAAGTTCCAAGCTTATCTGCCTCTATCATAGCTTTTCTCATCATTCTACTGTTTACAACTGGCATTCCATCATCAGAAAAAGCAATTGCTCCAGCCTCTTTTAGCTTTTTTAAATCAACTAGTTCTTCTCCTTTTTCTCCTTTAGTTACTGAAGCATATGGAAGCACATTACACAAATTTACTCTTTTTCCTTCTTCAATTATGCTTTTTAATGTTTCCTCATTATCTGGTGTTGGTTTTGTGTTAGGCATTGGACAAATTGTTGTAAATCCACCTGCCACAGCACTTTTTGAACCAGATTCTATTGTTTCTTTATATTCAAACCCTGGCTCTCTTAAATGGCAATGCATATCTATCATTCCCGGCATTACAATTAGCCCTTTGCAATTAATTACCTCATCTACAGGATCTGTTAACTCTCTATCAACTTTAGCTATTTTGTCATCTTCTATGAGTACATCATATATTCCGTCTACCTTGTTTTTGTAGTCAATTAATCTTCCGTTTTGTAACAATATTCTCATATTTTACCTCATTCCTTTCTTCATAATTATATTTGGCTTTTTCATATCTTCTTATGACTCAGGCTTTGGATGATTTAGGCAAAGAAAACAAGCTATAAACTACTATTAATATATATTAACTTTACATTAAAAGTCAATATTAAAATTTAGACAGAACTCGACTCTTATTATATTGACTTATTCACAGTTTTATAATATGATTCTAGTAAATAAATTTAAGGAGGTCTAGTAGTTATGTCTGATATAATGTCATATCTATTTGAAACAAAAGCAATAAAATTTTGTGAAGAAAATAAACCTTTTTGGTATACTTCAGGAAAAATTGGCCCATATTTTATAAATACACATTTTGTATATGGTAGTGAAGCTGATGCCACAGAATTATTATCATATATTGATAAATGTTTAGCTGATAAAATGGCTTTACCTCAAAATGTTTTTACAAAAGTTTTAGAACAATATAACACTAATGAAATATATCATAATGTAATAAACGAAATGAAAGAATATATAGAAAACAACATAAATTTATCTGATGTTGACTATATTTCTGGTGGTGAAAGAAGAGATTGGTTCTTCTCTAATATGATTGCACATCTTTTAAATAAACCACATATAACAATTTATAAAGATTTAACAACAGTAGTAAGTGATAGTAATTTTGAAAACACAACACCTGCGCCAAAAATTTTGGACAAAAAAGTACTACATATCGCAGATTTAGTTACAATTGCTTCAAGCTACATTCGTGCTTGGATTCCAGCCATTAGATTACTTGGTGGAAATATGGCTTATTCATGTGTAGTTGTTGACCGTATGCAAGGTGGTAATGAAAGAATTGAAAATGAAGGAGTTAAATCATATTCTCTAGTTCAAGTAGATAATACATTATTTGAAACAGCTTTAAATAAAGGAATTATAAATAATTCACAACTAGAAATGCTAGAAGGATTTTATAAAGACCCTGATGGAACTATGAGAAACTTTTTAGTTAACCATCCAGATTTCTTAGAAAACGCACTACACTCTGATGAAAAAACAGCAAAAAGAGCAAAACTTTTAGTTGATGAAAATCTATATAATTTAAATTAATATGATGCCATTGGGGACAGACCCTTTGGCATTTTTTTGCACAAAATTACATAAAAAGAACCCCCTCCCTATTTTTCAAGATATGGGGGTCAAAGTGACTGACAGTTACCAGACAGAGAGGTTCGCATCAACGTCGACATAGTAGCCGCTCCGCTCTGCATACTTGCGGTTATACCGGCATTCCGGTGAATCTGATGCTACACAGGTTGTCCTACATGCCATGATGTTTCGGCAAGACATACGTCTTTGCCTTCTACAAAGGTCACTTTTTGCATGTTCATGTAGTCTCCTTCCTACGCTGTCTTGGTTCCTTAGAACCGTCTTAGGTATATTTTACCATTTTTTGTTAATTTAGTCTAAACTAACTAACTCTTTAATTTGTACATAAAACGTGATATAATAGAAATAGTTTTTTGAATGCCCAACATGGCTTTGTAAGTTCTTGGAGGGCAACCTCCAAGTTAAGTAATAAGGAGGAAGCACGATGAAGCGTCATCCCTTTTTTTGTGGCTTAGCCATTGTAACACTATTTTTCTTGGTACTCGGACTGGTGTATAGCCAGCCGATTTGCATCGGCATTGCAGTGGCTATCGGCATTCTCCTAGTCGCAGTGGCCATAGTCAGCGTAACGAATGGAGTTGATGATTAGCGTTTTGTCAAAAACAGCGCCCCTGGTTTTCAGCAAAGGGCGCTGTTTGTTTATTATACCTCTACTTGCTTTGCATGTAATACCACTCTATATACATTATTATTTGCACAAGTTGAAAGTGTTAAAATAGTATCTTCTGAATTTGCTTCAACATCAAAATCATGAATACTTCTATTAGTTATAGTTTTCAAAAATTCCTCATATTCTATATCATTCTTAAAACCAGTGGTTATATAATAGTCTTCTTTCTCTATTTGATATACGGAGAAAACTTCATATTTTAAAGTTTCGTTTTCTGTTATTAAAGTAATATATTTGTTTGCTTCATTTTGATACCAATCAGAATTCAAAATATCTTTTAAACTTCCAAACATACTACCATCTCTCATATTATGTCCATATATAATTATGTTTTTATCCTTACCATCAAGGTCATTTCTATAATCCATAAAAACCCAACCAGAACTATTATATTCATTTTTTAAATTATGTGTTAGATAATAATCATTATCATCTGCTTTAACAACAGGGTATGAAATATTTGTATTATTTACTTCAATATATCCAACAACATCTGGATTAATTTCTTTTAATGAATCAAAGTTTACAGACACTTCATCATTTTTTTCATCATACACTATAATATTTTCGTCTTTAATCTTATTAATAATTTCTTTATTATTTTTATTATTCATATACCATTTAAATAATTGCGTTCCTGATACAATTATCATTATAAGAAATAAAATCATTAATAAAGTTAAAATACCATTTTTAAAGCTTTTTTTCTTTTTAGTTTTAACATCTTTCATTCTTGATGTATTTTTTTGATTATTAAAATGCTTACCCTGATATCCCATAAAAAATCTCCTATGTTATTACCATGTTTAATCTTAGTAAATTTAGATAAAATGAACTTACAATATTATTTTATAATAAAGTAAGTTCATTTAATTTATTAGTTTTATTAAAATTGGATTATTTCATTTTTTTCTTTGCTATTAAAGTTACAACTAGCCCAACTATTGCAACAACAAATATTGTAGCAAATACTATTATTGTATCTCCTGTTTTTGGGTTTTCACTTACTTCTCCGTCTGTTTCATTTACGTCTGAATCCACATCAGGTGTTTCAACAACTTCATTGTCCGTTATTTCTTCATCTGTAGGTTTTTCCTCTGTTAAGTCTTCATCATCTGATGGCTCTTCCGGAGTTGGAGTATCAGGATTTTCTGGTGCTTCTACAACTTCTCCATTTTCATCAACTATATATGAATCACCTAAAATTTCTGATATATTTGAATCAGTTCCAAAAGTTCCTCCTGTTACAGCTACTTCCTCATCACCAGGGTTCGAAATAATATATTTAGCTCCTGTTACAGTAACATCTGTTACTTTTAATGAAGCTGAATTACCATCTGCTGATTCATTTGTTATAGCTGAATATCCACTAGTAACATTTATAGTTCCACCAGAGATTGTCATATCTCCAGCATTCATAATAACTGAGAAATCTCCTTTTTGTTCAAATGTTCCAGCTTGTATTTTTGCTGTTCCACTATTTGTAAGTCCCCAGCATTTTTGTGTTGTAGTAGTAATGGTTCCTCCATTTACTTCAACTGTTCCATTGTTTAAAATACATGTTGCATAATTAGTATTATTTGAAGTTATATTTCCTCCTACAATAGTTAATGTTCCATTATTAGTAATAGTTGGTACATTGTTATTTGATGTATTAGTAATTATACCTGTTCCGCTAACAGTTAAAATTCCACCATTTTCAACTGTAATTGTTGAACATCCATCTGTAAAGTTTGTTAAAGTTTGTCCATTCAAATCAAGCACTACATTTTCACCATTTTGAATTACTATATCTTGTTTTATAGCTGATCCATTATTATTTGCATTTAAAGTATATTCATTACCCTCGCTTGTTGCCACATTCCAATCTACTAAATTAGACATTGTAGCAGCTTTTACATTAATTGAATAAGCAAATGTTAAAATTAGAACAAGTGCTAAAACAATTATAATCTTTCGTGTCTTTGACATATTTCTTCCTCCTTTTATTATTTTATACATCAATATGATATATTTAATCTTATTTTTTTGCAATACATTTTATAAAAAAATTTAAAATTTTATATTTTTTGACAGCATACATTCCTCTTTTTAATTATTCCTACCATCCCGTCACTATTTACATAAAGAATACATATAATGTAGTATAACTTTATGAATAGGAGGAAAAAATATGTATAATAGATTCAGAGGATGCAATTGTATGAATTATATGAATTCTAATAATGCATTAGAAGACGTATGCGATGATTATGCTAACGATACTAATATGAACTGTAATTGTTGTAATACCTGTGCCATGAATGAAGAAAATTGTCAATGTGGATTTGATGAAGAATATAATGTGTTTCCAAGCAATCCAATGCTTGCGCAAAGTTATGTTCCAATTCAAACATTAGACAAAACTTTTACACCTTGTTGCGGATTAAAAAATGGAACAATATTCCCAGAACTAGTTAGTCCATATGAGCCATGCCAAAATATGCAATTTATTAATTATTTAAAAAGTAGAAATGAAATTGGAGAGGGGTGTAATGGATAATGGAAAATAATGAAGAAAACAGAAATTGTATGTGTAACAATAATGACTGCACATATATGCCTCAAGGAATAAATGCTGCTTTTGGATATAATACAGCAAACACTCTAATGGATGACATGAATTGCTGTGGTTGCGGTGATAATTCAAAATGTATGGAAAATAGAAACAGAGTAAGACAAGAAATGATGAAACAAATAAAATGCTTAAATTTTGCTATAGTAGATATTGCTCAATATCTAGATACACACCCAACAGATAGAAAAGCACTTTGCTTGCATAGAGAATATACTAATGAGCTTAGAACTTTAAAAGATAAGTATCAAAGAATATTTGGACCACTTGATATTTATTATCCATGTAATAAATGGAGATGGTTAGAAGAGCCATGGCCATGGGAAAGGAGTGATTTTAATGTGGACTTATAATAAAGTATTACAATACCCTATAAAAATAAAATGTCCTAATCCAAAACTTGCAAAATTCATAATATCTCAATATGGTGGTCCAGATGGAGAACTTGCTGCTTCTCTTAGATATTTATCACAAAGGTTTGGAATGCCTGACCAAAAAGCAAAAGCAATATTAAATGATATCCGGAACTGAAGAATTGGCCCATTTAGAAATGGTAGGAACTATGGTACATCAATTAACTGATGGAGCATCAATAGAAGAAATAGAAAAAGCTGGACTTGGAGCATATTACACAGACCATGGTGTAGATGTATATCCACAGTCGGCAGCTGGTATGCCTTTCTCAGCATCTGTGCTAGCTTGTAAAGGAGATCCAATAGCAAATTTACAAGAGGACTTAGCAGCTGAGCAAAAAGCAAGAGCAACTTATGAAAAGTTAATTGATTTGTGTAGAGATGACCCAGATGTATTAGACCCACTTAAATTCTTACGTCAAAGAGAAATAGTTCACTTCCAAAGATTTGGAGAGGCACTTCGTGGCGTACAAGACAAATTAGCTGAAAAGAAATTTTATATGAATAATATGAAATGCAATAATATGACAAATTCAAACATGAACTACAACGATAATGATTGTGGATGTAACTAAAGGTTCAAAAAATCACTAGGAATTATACATACCTAGTGATTTTTTTCTATTAGCACTAAATCTATTTTTGACAACTTGACATCAAGAAGGGCCTGACCCCAAACATGACAAAGATGTCGAAAAAGGAGCCTGTCCCCTAAAGTTACAAGCTTCTTAAGTTATATTACTCTACTCTTAGGATTCCTCCTATTGTTTTGTTCATGTCTGAGTATTGCCCTGCTAAGATTGATGATCCTCCCGCTATTGCTATTAGTTCACCTTTTTCTAGTATTCCTAGTTTTTTAGCTTTTTCTACTCCTTCTTCTAGCATTTCATCAACATCATCTTTCTTGTCTACTAGAATTGGATTAACATTACATACTAATGCTAATTGTTTGCATATTTCTTCATTTGGTGTTATAGCATAGATTGGGCATTTTGGCATAAATCCTGCTAAGTTCATTGCTGTTCTTCCTGTGTTTGTATATGCAAATATTGCTTTTGTATCTAAGTTCATTGCTGTCATACATGTTGAGTAATTTAAGTTGAATTCATAATCTTTTACTGTTGTAGGGAATTCTCTTCTCTTGAATCTTTTCCAATATTTGATTGAGCCTTCAATTGCTCTTGCTATTGTATCCATTGTTTTTACACAATCTATTGGATATTTTCCTGCTGCTGATTCTGCTGATAACATTATAGCACTTGTTTGATCATATATTGCGTTTGCAACATCGCTTACTTCTGCTCTTGTTGGTCTTGGGTTATTTACCATTGATTCTAGCATTTGTGTTGCTGTTACAACTAATTTTCCAGCTCTGTTACATTTTTTAATAAATTCTTTTTGTCTAATTGGAACTTCTTCCATTGGAATTTCAACACCTAAATCTCCTCTGGCTACCATTATACCATCTGATACTTCTAATATTTGATCAAAGTTTTCAATTCCTTCTCTGTTTTCTATTTTTGAAATAACTTTTATGTAATCTCCACCATTGTCTTTTAATACTTTCTTTATATTTACAACATCTTCAGGTTTTCTTATAAATGATGCAGCTATGTAATCAAATCCGTTTTTTATACCAAATAATATATCAGATTTATCTTTGTCTGTCATACTTGGTAATTTGATTTTTGAATTTGGAATGTTTATACTCTTTTTGTTTGTTAGTCTTCCACCATTTTGTACTCTACAAACAACATCTTTACCATCTATTTTTTCTACTACTACTTCAATTAATCCATCGTTTATAAGAATTCTTGTTCCTACTTGAACTTCATTATATAAGTTTTTGTATGATACTGAAACTCTTGTGTTATCTCCGTCATCTATATCATCATTTAATAAAGTAAATAGGTCACCTTCTTTAAGAAATGCTTCTCCTGTAGCAAATTTTCCGATTCTTATTTCTGGTCCTTTTGTGTCAAGTAACATTGCTACAGGTAATCCCACTTTTTCTCTTGCTTTTTTGAAAGTTTCAATTCTTGAACCTTGCTCTTCATAATCTCCATGT
>CALXNM010000029.1 GCA_944389745.1 uncultured Clostridia bacterium
GAAAGTATCTATAATATTTTTTGGTTGAGACATTTTCTCAAATGATTTATTAAGACATTATCACAAATGAATCAGATAATAATAAGAATTAGAAAAGATAAGAATTGACTATTTTACCAAAATATGTTATAATAAAGAGGTCGATGGGAGATTAAAAAGAAGATAAAAATGGAGGTTATCATATGAGTAAAAATGTATTAATATTTGGACATAAAAACCCAGACACTGATTCTATTACATCAGCTATGGTAATGGAAAATTTTGAAAAAAAATTAGGAAATGAAAATGCAAAAGCAGTTAGAACAGGTGATGTTAACAAAGAAACACAATATGTTTTAAACTATCTTGGAATGGAAGCACCAGAACTAATAAGTGATGTTGAAGACGGTCAAGAGGTTATTTTAGTTGACCACAATGAAGCAACACAATGTGTTGGCAATATAGCTAATGCAAAAATATTAAAAGTTGTTGACCACCACACAATGAATTTCGTGGCTCCATACCAATTATATTACAGAACAGAGCCAGTTGGATGTACACAAACAGTATTATATAAAATGTATAAAGAAAATGGTGTAGAAATAGATAAAAACATAGCAACATTAATGCTTAGTGCTATAGCATCTGATACATTAGTATTAAAATCACCAACAACAACAGATGATGATAGAAGAGTTGTTAAAGAACTTGAATCAATTTCAGGATTAGATATTAACTCATTTGGTGTTGATATGTTAAAAGCAGGAACAGATATTAGTGAATATACACCAGAACAAGTAATAAATATAGACTCAAAGTTATTTGAACAATCAGACAAAAAGTTCAGAATAGCACAAGTAAACACAGCAGACTTAGACTCTATATTTAAAAATCAAGCTTATTTTGAGCAAGCCATAAATGATGATATTAAGAAAGAAAACTTAGACTTTTATGTATTTGCAGCAACAGATATAATCAACTCAAACTCAAAAATAATATCATTAGGAAATGATGCAGGGGTTGTTGAAAAGGCATTTGGTGTACCAGTAGATAATAACACAGCAATGCTAGAAAATGTAGTATCTAGAAAGAAACAAATATTACCACCAATATTAGATAACCTTAAATAATAGATAATAAAAAAACAATAATTAAAATAAAAGATAAAAAAAGGTGATGAAAAGAGGTTAACCTCAGTTCATCACTTTTTTTGTATTATTATACTTGAAATTTTATAATTTTTTTGTTATTATATAAAAGTCAAACAGATAAATGCCGATGTGGCGGAACTGGCAGACGCACCAGACTCAAAATCTGGCGGGAAACCATGTGGGTTCGAGTCCCACCATCGGTACCAAAAAATAAATTTGAAAAAATCAGAAACTATTAGAAAATCAAGGAAAAAAAGATGAAATATTTAAGATTTTTCCTTGATTTATTTTTGTACAAATGATACAATATTTAGGTAAAAGTATATAATTATATACTTTTGGTACAATTTTTTAATGGTGATGAAAATGCCAATTTATACAAAAGCAGGATTACCTGTAAACGAAATTTTAAGAAAGGAAAAAATACAAATTCTAGAAGAACTAGAAGAACTAGAAGGAAAGGAAAATAGTAAAATTTTACAAATAGCAATTTTGAACTTAATGCCTTTAAAAGAGGATACAGAATTGCAATTATTAAGAAAATTATCTACATCGGGAAAAAGCATAAAAATAACTTTTGTTAATGTTACATCATATATTAGTAAAACAACAGCTCCTGAACATATGGAAAGATTTTATTCAACTTTTGAAGAAATAAAAGATAAATATTTTGATGGATTAATTATAACAGGAGCACCAGTAGAGCAAATGAGATTTGAAGAAGTAATCTATTGGAATGAATTAACTAAAATAATGAAATGGTCAGAAACTCATGCTAAATCAACCTTACACATCTGTTGGGGCGCACAAGCAGGTCTATATTATCATTATGGAATAAACAAATATCTAATAGATGATAAGATGTTTGGAATATTTAATCATAGAATAGATGATAAAAATTCAAAAATATTATTTGGATTCAAGGATGGATTTAAAGCTCCACATTCAAGACATACAACAATATACAAGGAAGATATTGAAAAAATATCAGAATTAGAAGTTGTATCTGAATCTGATAAAGCAGGAGTATTTATAGTAGAAAATAAGGATAAAAATCAATTATTTGTTACAGGCCATCTAGAATATGCAGTAGACACTTTAGATAAAGAGTATAAAAGAGATTTAGCTAAAGGATTAAAAATAGAAATGCCTGAAAATTATTATTTAGATAATAATCCGGAAGAAAAGCCAGTATTTAGTTGGAAAGAAAATGGAGACAAATTATATTCTAATTGGGTTAATTTTTATTTGGTAAATAATTAGAATTTTATATATTTTTCTATTGATATTTTTATAATAGTATTATATGATTAGCACATAAAAAGGTTATCAAAAGATTATTTGAAAATAAGGAGGAAATACCATAAAATGAAGAAAAAAATAGCTGCAATATTTATGATAACTATATTCGCTTTAACATTATTTGCAACAAATATAAAAGCAACAGATATGACATCAAATACTGGAAATAGTGGAGTTATTGCTATGAGCGGAAGTTCAGTTGTACAAGAGGCTACTCAAACAGAGGTACAAACTCAGGCACAACCACAAGAACAAACACAAATACAAAATCAGACACAAGTACCAGAACAAACGCAAACTCAAGTCCAGACGCAAGAACAACAGGCAACAAATACAACAGCAGATTTAAAAAATGATGCTACTGTTAATTTGGTAGATATAAAAGATAAAGAATTAGAAAATTTGCAAGATTATCAAGACTCATATGGAGACGATACTTATGGATTAGTTGCATATATATTAAATATAATTAGATTATATAGTATACCATTTGGTTTTGTTGGAATTGCGATTAGTGGTATATACAGATACATAATAGGAATAAGAAAATTAGACGTTAGAGATAAAGGTTTTGGAGCTATGATAGGTATAATAACAGTAATGGTTATTTGTCAAATCTTACCATTGGTGTTTGCAATAGTAGTAAAAGGCTGGAGGGGTTAACAAATGAAAGTATTATTTGCCGTAAATAATGAAAGTATTTCAGATTCTATTATAAAGAAATATCAGCAAGAATACAAAGAAATTATAACAAGTAAAAATGTATATTATTTTGATGCAATTACAAGAGAATTGCAAAAAGATAAAACTTATGACAGGATTGTTATTAGTGAAGACGTTGAACCATTTGCTAACAATAATTATGGTGTAATTGATAAGTTTATATTTGAAAGATTAGATAGTATAAGTGATGAAGCAACAGGAAATAATGGACAAGACATACCAATAATATTAATATGTGCAGATAGAAGAGAAAAATCAGAAAACATATTGGTTAAATTATTTGGAATAGGTATATACAATGCTTTATTAGGACAAGATAGAACAATATCAAAAGTTTGTGAATTAATGTACAAACCTCGTAACAAAAAAGAAGCAAAGACCTATTATAGAATAGAAGCTGATGATGTTGAATATAAAGCTGAAGGTGAAGGCGATGTTAATGAAGTTGAAATTCAAAACATCTTAAATCACTATAAAAAATTAGGTAAAAACGAAGAAGAATATGTAAAAAGTTTTGATAACATAGCAGAACAATATACAGATGCTCAATTAAGAGTTATATGTAAGTTCTTACCACTAAACGTAAAAGCAGTTTTAGAGGCAAGTTCACCAAAATATCAAGAATTAATTACTTTTGGAACAGTAACACCAAGTGTTAATCAAACAGGAAAGAAAAACAAAAAAGCTCCTAAATATGTTCCAAACCAAGAGTATCAAAAAGCAAAAAAAACAAATATTGCACCTGCAACAGCAGATAAAAGAGATATTACAGCTAAGAATATAGGACAATCGGAATTAACAAAACCTGTTGTAATTCCTACAATAGCAGGAGTAAAGAAACAAAACAAAGAATTAGCAATAAATTCAAGTAACGTGGCAGCAAATAATAACACAGTTCAACCAAGAAATAATGTAACAACTACTGCAACAACTCAAACAAATAATAATTTAAACAAAAATGAAATAGAAAACATATTGCAGTCAGTAGAATTAAATATATCGGATAACAATGATGCAAATAAAGAAGCTGCGCAAACAGCAGAACCTCCAAAAAGAAAAAGGGGTAGACCTAAAAAGATAAAGACAGAAACTGAATTAGCAGAAGAAAATAAACCAAAAAGAGGTAGAGGAAGACCTAAGAAAGTTCAACCTGCCCAAGAAGTAGAGGAAGAACCAGAAGAGGATGAGGCAGTTGATTTATTCGGATTAGGTGAAGAAGAAAACAATAATGACAATAATGGAGAATTAATATTACCAGGATTAGAAGATGAAACAGCTAATGAAGAAGAGGATGATGTTAATTTATTTGATTTAGGAATTTCAAATAATGAAGTGGAAGATAGTATACCACAAAGCACAATGCAAAATTATGCATATAATGCAAATGCACAACAAAACAATATGCAGGCACCACAAATGGCATCAACAAACGAAATAGAAAAAACAAATTATGATAATAATAATTATGGTAACGAAAACTTAAAAAATCTAATAAGTATGACTAATAAATTAGTTGCATTTGTTGGAACATCAAAAAATGGAACATCATTTATAGTGAATAGTATGGCTGAAATATTATCAAAAAGAGGAGTAAAAACAGCAATATTAGATTTAACGCAAAATAAAAATGCATACTATATATATACTCAAAATGATGAAAGTTTAAGAAAAATTGCATATTCATGTATAGATAATTTAATAAATGGGGTGCCACAAGGAATAGAAGTAAACAAATATTTAACTGTTTATACTACATTACCAGACAGACATAATGAATTTAATAATTTTGAAAATATATTAAAAACATTAACCCAAAATTATTCCTTAGTACTTATGGATTGTGATTATGAAACAAATTATGCATATTTTAACTTAGCAAAAGAAATATATTTAATACAAAGTTTTGATATTTTAACAATACAACCATTAACAGCATTCCTAAGAAACCTTAAAACAAGAAATATACTAGATCCTAATAAATTAAGAATAGTTTTAAATAAAGTTTTAAGAGTAAGAAGTATAACAGAAAAAGTAATTATAGGAGGAATGTCATCATATAATGATCCTTCAATGTCATATATGACTGAGCTTTTTGACAAAGATAATATTCAGTATTGCTCAATACCTTTTGATCAAGAAGCATATTCTAGATACCTAGATGGTTTAGTAAATTGTGAAGTATCAACAAAAGGTTATCCTAAAAATATAATGGCAGGATTAGAAAAACTAGGTAATATGATTTATCCATTATTAAATAATGATAAACCAGCTAATAAATTTAATACATACAATTCAAGAACATCAGGTAACTTTTCAAATAATATGAATGAAACATTAAACAAAATGAAAAATAGATATTAGTATTTAATAATGAAAACAATAAAATTTAATAAACAAAAAAATAAACATAAAGATAAATATAAAATAATTGAAAGTAGAAGAGGTGATATCTTTTGATATTAGCAGTAATATTAATACTAGTAGCCATAACTATTGGATTAATGATGTACAATATTTCTATAAATAAAAAGATAAATAATTTTAATAATTTGAATCAAAGGGTTACTAATTTAAATATATTACAAGATTTTATGGATACAATAAGTAAAACAGCTTCAGTAGAAGAAAAAATCAATCAAATAAACAATATTATTATCGAAAGATATCAAATAAAATATTCTACTATAGTTGTATATGATGGAACAAAATATCTTGTTAAAGCATCAAATGTTGATGAAAAACATTGGGAAGCATTAAGTGATTTACAATCAGAACCAATATTTGCAGAAAGTATTCAGACTTCAATACCAAAATATGTAACAGTTGAAAGAGAAGATGAAAGATTACCATATCAAAAAATGGAATTTGCTAGAGCAAAATGTGCAATGTTTTTTCCTTTGTACATAGATAATGTATATATTGGATATTGGTTAATAGAGGGAAATAAACCACATGAATTTGACAACCTAGACACAACAATTTTAGAAGTTATTAGAAATAATATTGTTTCAATACTTAAAACTGTTGAAAATCAAAAAATAATAGAATCAATAGTAAGAGATGATAAATACAGTTCTTTAAAATCAGCTGAGTACTTATATGGAGAAGGAAGAAAAACTATTGACCATTATACAACATCGACAGTTTGTATGTATAGAATATCAAATTTGGAACAAATAAATGAAGATATAAGTAGAAAAACAGGTGATAGAGTTGTTACAAAAGTAACAGAAGTTGTAAAATCTAATTTATCTAATGAATATATTTTTGTAAGATATATGGGGCCAAAATTCGCAATTGTCTTTTCTGGAGTAGATAAAGAGGCAGTAAAAGGTTTTATGGAACAGATAAAAGAGCAAGTAGAGCAATTAGAAATTGAACCTGTTGACGTAGAATTTGAACCAGAGGAAGATGATGATGAAGAAATATTAGCAAAACCAAAGATAAATGTTATAATGTCTACATACTACAAAGGAACAGCCTTGGAAGGAGTACTTAAGAAATTAGAAGAATATTTGGATAACGCAGATAAGAATGAGCATGAAATAAATGAATTATAGGGAGGTATGAGATATGTCAGTTATGGATGAAACAGTAAGTTTTAAAGTTGAGAGAGATAAAAACATTAAGGCAAGAGAGATACTTAAGGAAGTATATAATGCCCTACAAGAAAAAGGTTACAACCCAATAAATCAAATAGTAGGATACATTCTTTCTGGAGATCCTACATATATAACAAGTCATAACAATGCAAGAAACTTAATAAGACAAATAGAAAGAGACGAATTACTAGAAAAAATGGTAAAAAACTATATAGGATTAGATGAATAATATGAGAAAAATAGGTATAGACTATGGAGATAGCAGAGTAGGAATAGCTATAACAGATGAATTAGGAATAACAGCACAAGGTTTAGAAACAATCCATCACAATGGAAATGATAAAATAGTATTAAAAAGGCTAGAAGAATTATTTAATAAATATAATATAGATACTATAGTTATAGGCATTCCAATAAATATGGATGGCACAAAAACAGAAAGAGTAGAAGTTACAGAAAAGTTCATTCATAAGTTAAAATGCAAATTTAATAAAGTAAAAATAGAAAAAATAGATGAAAGATTAACTACCGTGGCAGCACATAAAACAATGAATTATTTAAATATAAATAAACATGAAAAGAAGAATATAGTAGATACCATCTCAGCTGTATATATATTAGAAACATATATGAACAAAATAGATAAATAAGACAATTAAAATTAATATTGTTATTAATATTGTAGAGATACAAAATAAATAAATTAATAAATTTTGAAAGGAGATTATAAATGAGTAATGATGATGTAAATCAAATTCCAAATGAAGAAAACGGAGAGGAATTAGATAATATAATAGTACTTAATGATGAAAATGGAGATGAAATTGAATTCGAATTTCTAGATTTAATACCATATGAAGGAGAAGAATACGTTGTATTACTACCAAATGATGAAGATGATGAAGCAGGAGAGGTAGTTATATTAAAACTAGAAGATACTGATTCTGAAGACGAAGAATCATATGTAAGTGTTGATGATGAAGAAGTACTACAAAAAGTATTTGAGATATTTAAAGACAAATTTAAAGATGAATTTAATTTCATAGATGAATAATTAAATATACTTAAGCTCTGCAAAAGCACCTTTTATAAGGTGCTTTTATTCTTTTTCATAAAGTACTTATAAAGTACTTGTAATATAATTTTATTATGGTAAAATATAAATATATAGGAAAGAGAATCAAAGGAGGAAAAAATATATATGAAGAACTTTTCAAGTTGGTTAATAGCTATGTTCGCACTAATGTTTTGGGGATTTAGATTAGTAGGAACAGTATTATATAGTATAGGAAATGAGTTTATGTTTGCACCATCAAACATGACTATGGAAATAGCATTATTATTTATAACATTTATATGCATATGCTTTATGGTAAAAAGAAGATTAACAGCAGCGTTAATTTATTGTGCAGCACATTTTGTATATTATGGACCAACATTTGCACAGCATTTTATGCAAATGATTAATGGTAGTTTAGCAAGTGATTTATATATGGGAACACTATTTGAGCTTTTTGCATTAGGCTTAGGAATTGCAGCTTTATTTGATGTATTATTAGATAAAAATAGAAAAGCACATCCAAAGGATAAGAAAACAGATTGGTTTTATACTAATAAAGATTATGATAGAAAACTTGACGAAAGAGCAGATAAGAATAATTACAGAACATTGTAATTAAATTAATTATATAAGTAATAAATCTATGGGCTTTAAAGATAACACTTTAAGGCCCATATACAATATATAAAATGTTATAAATCTAGGAGAATTACATGAAAATATTAATAATAGGAATAGTTGCAAGTGGTAAAACTACTTTGGCGAAAAGGTTGTCAAGAGAGAATAATGTTATGTATTATGAAATAGATTCAATAGTTCATGATGATATTAATAATAGAAAAAGAACTAATGAGGAGCAACAGAGAATAATTAAAGAAATTAATAAAAATAATAATTGGATAATAGAAGGAACATTAAGAAAAAATTTATATAATTTATTAGATATGGCTGATAAAATTATATATTTAGATATACCTTTAAAAATTAGAAAGAAGAGAATTTTTATTAGATATATAAAACAAAAATTAGGCGTGGAAAAAAGTAACTATAAACCAAGTTTTCAAATGCTAAAGAACATGTATAAGTGGACTGATGAGTTTGAAAACAATAAAGATACTTTTGAAGAAAATATATGTAAATACAGTGACAAATCAGATGTTTTAAGAACAGAAAAGCAAATATTAAATTATAAATTAAAATAAATAATAAATTAAGAGGAGTAGATTCTGTATTTTACAGATTTACTCCTCTTTAATATTTTTAATATTTTAAAATTTAATTATATTTAAATCTACATTTCCAGATATACCGTTGATTTTTCCTGTGCTTGAATATTGCCACATGTCATAACCTTTATAAGTAGTATCATCTGTGTAATGAGCTAACCATATTTTACAATTTTTAAACTTAGATGAAATAGTATCTGTGTCAAATCTATTTGTTAAATCATAAGCATTTCCATATAATACAGGAGTATATCCGGCATTTGAAACTGTTTGTAAGAAGGTTGTTGTATTTTTATTTATTTGAGATACGGATACACCTTTTACTCTATTTTGATTCCAAGATTCAAAATCATATGCGATATATTTGCAATCTGATTTACTTATGCCATACTCTTTTAATTTTTTAATAACCCAATTAGCTTCTTCCTTGGCTTCTGTAGTATTTTTTGCATAAGCAAAGAAGTATACACCTACATCAAGTCCTGCATCTAAAGCACCTTTTATATTTTCTTCAAAGCGTACATCTTCAGCTATATTACCTTCTTTTCCATAACCTCTAAATCCAATTCTTATCATTGCAAAATCTATACCACTTTTTTTAACTGCATCCCAATCTATACTGTATTGGAATTCTGAAACATCTATAGCCGCTTTTGTACTTGATGTTGATTTTGTTTTTTGTGATACAGTAGAAGAAGCTTTTCCATAATAGTAATTGCCATTTACCTTAGCATACGCTTTTACATATACCTTATAAAATTTAGCTGGGTCTAGATTAGTAATTGTCATATATGAATTCCAAGTTGAATCATACTTTTCAAATGATTGACTAGATTGACTATATAATAATACAAGATATCCTCTTGCTGAGCTTTGTTTATTCCAGCTTACTTTTATAGAAGTTGACGATACTGAAGTTGCTTTAATTCCAGTAACCTGAGCTACAGGAGAAAACGCATATATATCACTATAACTTCCGAAATATTTAGTATTATTATAAGTTTTATAAGCTCTAACTTTAAATTTATATTCTTTAGCATATGTTAATGATTTATTTGTTGCTGGGTCTTTTGAAATTGTTATTGAGTTAGTAGTAGGTTGACTGTAATAATCATATTTCTTTGTTTTAGAATTATATACATATACTCTATAGCCATTAGCTCCAGAAACTTTTGTCCATGTAAGATTAAGGCTTGAAGATGACGTTGGTGAAGCTTTAACTCCTGATACTTTTTTTGGTACAGTAGTTGTTGAATAAACATCTGAGTAATAACCAAAGTGTTTTGAACCATTGTAATTTACATAAGCTCTAACTTTAAATTTCTGCTCTGTAGCAGTAGATAATCCTTTAACAGTAACAGAATTAGTAGTAGGCTGAGCATAATAATCATATTTCTTTGTTTTAGAATTATAAACATAAATCCTATAACCATCAGCTCTAGAAACTTTAGTCCAAGAAATTTTTAAAGAAGTATCAGCCCTAGCAGAAGTTGTTAATCCTTTAACTTTAGTAGGCTCAGTAGTAGTTGAATAAATATCTGAGTAATAACCAAAGTGTTTTGAACCATTGTAATTTACATAAGCTCTAACTTTAAATTTCTGCTCTGTAGCAGTAGATAATCCTTTAACAGTAACAGAATTAGTAGTAGGCTGAGCATAATAATCATATTTCTTTGTTTTAGAATTATAAACATAAATCCTATAACCATCAGCTCTAGAAACTTTAGTCCAAGAAATCTTTAAAGAAGTATCACCTCTAGAAGAAGTAGTTAAACCTTTAACTTTAGTAGGTTCAGTAGTTGTTGAATACACACTAGAGTATGAACCAAAGTATTTTTTACCATTAAAATTTACATAAGCTCTAACTTTAAATTTTTGTTCGTTAGCAGAAGATAATCCTTTAACAGTAACAGAATTAGTAGTAGGCTGAGCATAATAATCATATTTTTTAGTTTTAGAATTATAAACATAAATCCTATAACCATCAGCTCTAGAAACTTTACTCCAAGAGATTTTTAAAGAAGTGTCAGCCCTAGCAGAAGTTGTTAATCCTTTTACTTGTGTTGGTGTGGTAGTTGCTGAAAATATAGATGAATATGCACCAAAATACTTTGTTCCTTTTACAGTTTTATAAGCTCTAACTTTAAATTTATATTCTTTAGCAGAAGTTAGACCTTTAACAGTAACAGAGTTCTTGGTAGGCTGAGTATAATAATCATATTTTTTAGTTTTAGAATTATAAACATAAATTCTATAACCATTAGCTCCACTAACCTTGCTCCATGAAACAGTTATACTAGAAGAGGTTTGAGCAGTTGCTTTTAAACCCTTTACTTTTGCTACTGAAACACTAGCAGCATTAGCATAGTTAGGTAAAATCATCATAAAAAATAATAACATAATTAAAATTATTATCTTATTTTGTTTTGTTTTTGTCATTTGAATCCCCCCATAAATAATCTAAATAAAATTATATCATTAATATTGAATAGATACAATGATTTATATTAAAATATAAAAATAAAACAGTATCAAATTGGTAGACTTTATAAAAAAACATGATATAATATTAGATGTGTAAATGAAAAGCAAGATTTAGGAGTAAAAATGAAATAATCGCGAAAAAAACAAGGGCTATAATGTGAAGAATAAAAAGAAATGGGGAAAACAAATGAAAATAGAAAAAGAAAAGATAGGCGAAAAAATTACAAACATAGCAGAAAAAGCAAAACAAGGAGGTGAGAATATATCAAAAAAACAAAAAAATAGCTGTAAGCTCTAAAGAAAAAGTAATTACAACATTAGATTCAAATGGAGATGGAATTATAGACATAAATGATATAATTATATTAAGCTTGAAAACACCTGGTATAAAAATAAATAGGGAAAAATTTTTAAGAAAGGAGTTAAGTAAGAATTATTCTCAAGATGTAATAAATAAAGCGGTTAAGGACTCACCAGCTAAGGCAAATATAGATGTTAAGGAGATAGATATAATAACAGATAATGTTATTAAATATGAACGTAATTGTGTATCTGGTATATCAGCAGTATTAGGTACTCCAGGAGGAGTAGGAATGATTGCCACAATGCCATCAATATTATGGTTATATGTTAAGAACAGCACAAAAGCTTATGTATTTGTATGGATTTCCTGAAATTGATGAAGAGGAAAATCAAGGACAAACATTTGACTTTGAAACTTTAAACATTTTAATAATTTTTTTAGGTGTAATATATGGAGTAGCTGGGGCTAATACAGCTTTAAAGGCTATGGCTAAGGGGCTTGCAAAAGGGATAAGTAATAAGATAATGAGTACAGCACTAACAAAAGGTACATTATATCCTATAATTAAGAGTATATTTAAATGGTTTTGAGTAAATATGACTAAAAAGATGTTAACCGGTGCAGTTCAGAAGTCTTTACCAATTATAGGAGGTGTTGTTGAAGGAAGTATTACTTTTCTGACATTTAAGTCTTGTTGTGATAAATTAAAAGTCTTATTACAAGATATATTATTAAGTAATCCAAACCATGAAGAAAAAAGAGAGGAAGATATTATTTTTGATGAAGAAAATTATGAAGTAAATTAATATTATATAGAAAAGATAAAGGAGGAATGATAAATATGAAAAATAAAAAAGTATTATTTATAGCAATTGTTATATTAGTTATTTTATTAATTATTGGTGGTGTTTTGGGATATATAAAAATTATAAAACCATATAATATAGCAGTTAAAAATTATAGTGATGTAGTTAAAGTTATTGAAGAAAAAAATAATGAGCTTGATGCAAAAATAAAAAAGCTCCAGGACTTAATTGATTCTAATGAAAAAGTATTAGATGAAAATATAATTGAAACAGCAAAAGACGTAACCAAAAGAGCAGGAGCTTCTAAATTAGTATTAGATAAAATGCCAAAAACAACAAAAGAGATTATAAGTAAAACTGAAGAGTTAAGTACACCTCCAGATTATACTGAAATATCTAAAGAAGTGGATGAAACATATAATGAG
This sequence comes from uncultured Clostridia bacterium, assembly GCA_944389745.1. Lineage (GTDB taxonomy): Bacteria > Bacillota > Clostridia > TANB77 > CAG-508 > CALXVA01. The sequence continues at coordinate 13,063 of CALXNM010000029.1, forward strand.
TATGATACTAGTATTAAACAATATAAGCAACTTATAAATCCTAGTGAAGATTTTGTGATACAAAGATTACAAACAATAGATGAAATTGCAGATGTTAGAGCAGTAACAGAAGATAATGATCCAAATGGTAATTTAAATAAGCCAGGTGGTTATACTGCAACAGTATATTTTGAAAGTAAGAAAGTTAATCAAGATGATGTATATGGAGCAAACCTTATAGAAAAAGGAACAGATGCAGGAGGAGCTATTGAAGTGTATGCAAATGAAGAAGATGCTAAAAAACGAGAAGAATATTTGGCTGCATTTGATGGCAGTATACTTGCATCTGGTTCACATAATGTTGTGGGAACAGTTTTAGTTAGAACTTCTAATGAATTAACAGCTACTCAACAAAAAAAATTAGAAGAAAAAATAATAAATGCTTTAAGCAAACTAGAATAAGTATAATAGATAATGATAATATAAATAAATTTTATTTAACGTTCTATAAATATGAACATAAGAATAAATAAAAATTATAGCAGAAGAGAGTTATTCTATAATAAAAAGAATAACTCTTTTTATAAAAGAAAATAAAGTTAAAATAAAAAATATAAGCCTTAGTCTTGAAATGCTTGTAAATACTGATGTTTAGTTTGCGGTTTTATTAAGTATATGGTATAATAAAAAGGAGTTTTTATAAAATAAAGAAGGGAGGATGTTAGAGTTGACTAAAAAAAATAATAACTCCGAAAATAAAACAAACATTAACTGGTATCCAGGACATATGGCAAAAACTAAGAGACAAATTATAGAAGATTTAAAGTTAGTAGATATAGTTGTTGAAATAGTTGATGCAAGAATACCACTTTCAAGTATGAATCCAGATATAGAGCAATATATAAAAAATAAGGATAGACTTATAGTATTAAATAAATATGATTTAGCAGATGATAAGCAAAATAAATTATGGGTTAACAAATTTAAACAAGATGGGTTAGAGGCTGTATTAGTAAATTCAAATAGTGGAGACGGAATAAATCAAGCAATAAAGAAAATAGAAGAAATTTATGAAAAGGCACAAGAAAAATATCAAAATAAAGGGAGAGTTGGAAAGTCTATAAGAGTTATGGTTTTAGGCATACCAAATGTAGGAAAATCTTCATTTATAAATCGTATATCTAAAAGAAATTCTGCAACAGTTGGAAATAAACCAGGTGTAACAAAACAAAAACAATGGATTAGAATTAATAAAAATATAGAACTATTAGATACTCCAGGAGTATTATGGCCAAAGTTCCAAAGTGATGAAGTTGCTCTAAATTTAGCTTATACTGGAACAATAAAAGACGATATATTAGCTACAATTGAGGTTGGCTTTAGTTTGTTAAAGTTTTTAATAAAGAATAATAGAGAAAATCTAGAAGAAAGATATAAACTAGATAAAGAACAAATTGATGAAATATTAGAAACTGATTTAGAAGAAAACGAAAAAGCCTTAGAAATATTGCACTTAATAGGAAGAAAAAGAGGAGCAATAATTTCAGGTGGAAATATCGACGAAGAAAAAACAGCAAAAATAATACTTGATGATTTTAGAAGTGGAAAAACAGGAAGAATTACAATTGAAAAGGTATAGAATTAAATGTAAAATATAGATATGAAACCAAGCAAAAAAAATATTAAAGCTTTGTTGAATAAATTAATAGATAATAAAAGTAGAAATGAGGAGACAAGATTGGAATTAATAAACAGACAAAGAAACGAAGTAGATATAAATACTATGTCACCACTTGTATGGGCATATATTGGGGATAGTGTATATGAATTATACATTCGTATGCATTTAGTAAACAATTCAAAAGCAAAACCACATAAATTACACATTGAATCAATAAAATATGTTAAAGCCAAAGCACAAGCCCATATATTAAAAATGATAGAAAATAATTTAACAGAAAAAGAAATGGAAATAATAAAAAGAGGAAGAAATGCAGAAAACCACCATCTTCCTAAAAATGCTACAGTACAAGATTATATGTATTCAACAGGATTTGAAGCACTTATAGGATATCTATATTTAACAAAACAAGATGAAAGACTATCTGAAATATTAAAAATGTGTATAGAAAAATAAAGTATATTAAATAGTAAATAAGATAGATAACAATAAATATAATAGGAAAATAAAAAGGAGTATCAAAAACCTCACAAAATTTTTGATACTCTTTTTTATTTTCCAAACAGTATGGTGACCCCTACGGGAATCGAACCCATGATTCAGCCTTGAGAGGGCTGCGTCTTAACCGCTTGACCAAGGGGCCAAATTAATAACATATATATTTATATCATAAATATAGTATATAAGTCAAGTACATAAATACAAATTAAAGTAAGAAAAAATCAATTAAGAGATAAAAAAATTGCCTAAATAAAGCTGGCGTTGTAATGTTGGGAAAATTATGTTATACTATATTTATTATACTTCAACTGTTGAAAGGAGTTGCGATGTGTTTCTTGGATAGACTATTTAAGAAACAAGGACAACAAGAAGAAAATGGGGATTGCCAGTCTTCTATAAAGACTCATTCATACATACAAAAAGATGATGAGTTTAAGGTAGTAATTGATACCGATCGAGAGTTGTCAGAAGAAGAGCAGAAGGACGTCTTTGCCATTGTGAAAGATGGCATCTACATTCACAATCAACACCCGTCTAATGTCTGTATAAGGTTGATGTTGAAATTTGACATCATACAACCTATCATCTACAACAGACTTTCTAAGTGGTGTGTGAAACTGCACTTCTAACCCAAAACAAGCCATTGTCATTATCAACGTGACAATGGCTTGGGATTTTTATAAATTAATCTATTTATCATATACATTTTCATTCATAGAAATAATTTTTGAAAAAAATTAAAAAAAGTATTGACAACAATATATAAAAAGTTTATAATATTAATTGTTCCGCAAATAAGAATAAAAAATGCAGGTGTAGTTCAATGGTAGAATTCCAGCCTTCCAAGCTGGCTATGCGGGTTCGATTCCCGCTACCTGCTCCAAATTAAAAAAACGACTTTTAAAGTCGTTTTTTTTATGTAATAGGAAAATTTTCATTTCCTATTACATAAAAAACATCAATCAATTTGTGGTAGACAAAATATTAACAAAATGATATACTAATATTACGCATGCGGGTATAATTTAGTGGTAGAATGTCATGCTTCCGACCTGATCGCGCGAGTTCGATTCTCGCTACCCGCTCCAA
>CALXNM010000030.1 GCA_944389745.1 uncultured Clostridia bacterium
TGTTCAATTTTATCCCAGCTTGTATCACGTTTAAATAAACATTTAAAGTTTATTAATATCCATGAACCTAAGAATAATGGATAACACAAAAGTCCTTTAAGCATTGGTCTAATTGGCTTTTTCTCTAATATCATTATTAGTATAGCTGTAAATATTGGAAGTAAGAATGTTGGTATTAAATATCTTAAACAATTTATTATTAATTCTGTTGCTGTCATACCATTTGCTGCATATATAACAAAGTTTAATATTAATAATAATAAAGTTAATATGAACATTGGTATACTTCCAAGTATATACAATAAACCATCAAAGTTCATCATTGTTTTATTAGATTTAACAGCTGCTGCTAAAGGTTTTGTATATTCACTCATACATTGTATATGTCCAACAGTCCATCTTGTTCTTTGTTTCCAAGATTGTTTAAATCCTACTGGTTGTTCATCATATACTATAGCATCTGTTGCCCATCCAAGTCTACGTCCTGCTATAATTCTTTTTAATGAAAACTCGATATCTTCTGTTAATGTATTTGTATTCCATCCATCTGGTTTTATAACATCAAATTTTACCATAAACCCTGTACCATTTATTAATGGTGATAATCCTAAATTATATCTAGCTAAATGATAAAATCTATTCATTGTCCAATAGAATAACGCATATCCTGCTGATACCCAGCTATCTGTTGGATTTTTAATATCTCTATATCCTTGAACAACTTCTTCACCCTGACATAATTTTTTATTCATAGCTTTTAAGAAGTTTTTATCAACTATGTTATCTGCATCAAATATACAAAATGCATCATATTGAGCATCTTCTTCTATTTTTTGTTTTAAGAACCATTGAAGAGCATAACCTTTTGTTTTATGTTCTTCATCATGTCTTTCCATTACGATTGCTCCATGTTCTTTTGCTATCTCTGCTGTTCTATCAGTACAGTTATCTGCTATGACATATATATCATAATGATCTTTTGGATAATCTTGTTTATTTAAACTTTCTATTAAAGCTTCAATAACATTTTCCTCATTATGTGCAGGTATAATAGCCATAAATTTATTTGTTTTCTCTTCCAAAATTGGTTTATCTTTTAATTTAACAAGTGAGCATATGCTTATTATTAACTGGTATCCCCAGAATATTGTTAATAACCATACAAGTGCCTGTTGAACCATATATAAATAATCCATTTCTTTTCTCCTTTTTAGTATTTATATTATATTATGCACTTAATATATGCTTGTATTACTATTTTATAATTTTATACATCCGTACATTTTATATTATACTATTATCTTACATTTTTTGCAACTATTTTTATATACTTTTTGTGTGTTATGTCAACCTGTTCTTGTAACTTCTTATTTTTCTCTGTTTTCTATTATAAATATTTTTTGTTTCAAATATTTAATAATCCATATTAAAAATTACTCAAAAATAACTCCCGCTTCTATACTATTTCCACGTAAAAATTCTTGTATAGTCATTCTTCTTGCATTTTCTCCTTGAATTTCTAAAACTTTTATAGTTCCATTTTTTGCTTTTATATATAATCCTTTTTTAGGATCTGAAAGTAAAACTGTTCCACTCTCAAGTTTTGGTATTTTAAATTCATATTCCTCAATTTCTGGATAATCTTTTTCTAATTCATCATTTGATAGTACTTGTATCTTCCAAAACTTTATTTTTTTACCGTTTAAAAAAGTATATGCACCCATTATTGGATTTAAGCCTCTTACCAAATTCTTTATTTCTATAGCATCTTTATTTTCCCAATCTATTTTTGCCATATCTTTACTAAGCATAGGTGCTACAGTATAATCATCACCTTGTTTTTCTCTTGGTGCTTTTCCTTCTTCTATTAAATTTAAAGTTTTTACTAAAAGATTAGCACCTATTTTTGAAAGTCTGTCCCACAACTCTCCTGTTGTCTCATCATTACCTATAGTTACCTTTTCTTTTAGTATCATGTCTCCTGTATCCATACCAACATCCATATACATAGTTGTAATTCCTGTTTCTTTATCTCCATTTAATACTGCCCATTGAATAGGAGCTGCACCTCTGTATTTTGGAAGAAGAGAACCATGAACATTGATACAACCTAATCTTGGAATTTCTAATAAGTCTTTTGGTAAAATCTTTCCATATGCAACCACACAAATTACGTCTGGACTAATCTTTTTTATTTTTTCTATGAATTCAGTATTATTTTTTACCTTTTGTGGTTGTAAAACTTTTAAGTTATGTTCTTCTGCGAATACTTTTACAGGTGAAGGAATTAGTTTCATCCCTCTTCCCTTTGGTCTATCTGGATTTGTTACAACCTCTTCTATATTATGTCCTGCCTCATATACTTTTTTTAGAGATTCTGCGGCAAAATCTGGAGTACCCATAAATACTATTTTTAGCATATAAATTCCTCCTTTTTAGTCTTGTTTTGGCTCTATATATTCAAGTGTTCCTGGTATCATATTATCTATAAATAATATACCCTCTAAATGATCTATTTCATGGCATAAAGCTTGGGCCAATAATCCCTTAGCCTTTATTTTTACTCTTTCTCCATTTTCATTTAATGCTTCTACTACAACTTCTTCTGGTCTAATCATTTTTGCATATTGATTTGGAAAACTTAAGCATCCTTCTTCAACTTCTTGTTTTCCTTTAGTTTTTAATATTACTGGATTTACTAATTTTAATGGTTCATTGCCATCATATAAATCAATTACAATAACTCTTTTTAAAATACCTACTTGAGGAGCTGCTAATCCAACCCCATTATATTTATGCATAGTTTCTAGCATGTCATCTAATAGTTCTCTTATTTTGTCATCTACATTTTCTACTTCTTTTGTTTTTTTTCTAAGAATTTCATCACCGTTTTCTCTTATTTCTCTTATTGCCACTTATTTATTTCCCCCTTTGCTTCTTTGAATATTTATATATTTCTTTTAGAAAATTATCTAAAGTGTCATCATATTATTTGGATTTAAATCTATTGTTACTCTAGTCTGTTTTGCTTTTAATGTTTTAAAATGTTCTAATGTATCATTTAATAAATTTATTATATCATCTGAAAATTTACATTTTATTAAAATTCTCCATCTATATTTATTCTTAATTTTATCTATTGGTGATGGAATTGCTTTATATAGTATTATTCCTATGTTTTCTTTTATTACTCTATTTTTTAGATATAAATGAATTTGATTTGCGATTTTTTCTACTTCTTTTTCATTTTCAGAACTAAATCCAATTAATATTATATCGCAAAATGGCGGATATTTCAATTGTTTTCGCATTCCAATTTCTGTATTATAGAATAATTCGTAGTCTTGCTTTTTAGCACATTCAATACTAAAATTATCAGGATTGTACGTTTGGATTATTACCCTTCCTTTATCTTCTCCTCTTCCTGCTCTCCCTGCAACCTGTGTTAGTATTTGAAAAGTCTTTTCATTTGCCCTAAAATCATCTATATTTAAACTTCCATCAGCTGCAATTACACCAACTAATGTAACATTTGGAAAATGATGGCCCTTTACTACCATTTGTGTTCCAATTAGTATATCTATATTTTCATTTTTAAATTTTTCTAATATTTGTTCATGTGAATTTTTCTTACTAACTGTATCTACATCCATTCTTATTGTACTTGCTTCTGGAAATAGTTTTTTTATTTCATATTCTAATTTTTGAGTTCCTGTTCCAAAATATCTAATTTGCTTACTTCCACATTCTGGACACACAGTTAATACATTTTCTTCTCTTCCACAATAATGGCATTTTAATTTATTTGTATTTGAATGATATGTTAAATTAATATCACAGTTCTTGCACTTAGCAGTATATCCACAATTTCTACACATTATAAAGGTTGAATAACCTCTTCTATTTAAATATAGAATTGTTTGTTTTTTATTTTTTAAGTTTTTCTCTATTTCTTCATAAAGTCTAGTACTAATCATTGATTTATTACCTTTTGCAAGTTCTTCTCTTAAATCAATAATTTCTATTTCAGGAAGGTCAGATTCATTTGCTCTTTTATTTAATTTTAATAAAGTTATTTCTTCATTTTTAGCTCTATAATATGTATCTAAATCAGGTGTTGCACTTCCTAATACCAAAGGAATATTGTTGTCCCTTGCTATATATCTTGCTATTTCTTTTGCATCATATCTTGGCGTCATTTCAGATTTATATGAACTATCATGCTCTTCATCAATTATAACTATGCCTAAATCTGAAACTGGTGCAAATATTGCAGAACGTGCACCTATTACAATTTTTGCTTTTCCATCTTTTATTTTATTCCATTCATCATATCTTTCACCAACAGACAATTTACTATGAAGTACTGCTATTTTTTCTTTTCCAAATCTTGCAATAAATCTATTAACTGTTTGAGGTGTTAATGATATTTCTGGAACTAATAATATACTTGATTTGTTTTCTTTTAGTGTCTTTTCTATTAATTGTAAGTAAATTTCTGTTTTTCCTGAGCCTGTTACTCCAAATATTAAGAATTCAGAAAATAGCATATCAGCCATTGAATCCGCAATTGTATCATATGCTTCTTGTTGTTCTTTATTTAATTTTAATTTTTCTGTTCTTTCAATATTTTTTCCTTCAAAAGGATTTCTTTCTATTTTCTTTGGAATAATTTCTACATAGCCATTTTTACACAAAGTATTAACAACTGCTCTAGAGCTATCTGCAAATATTTCTATATCTGATACTAATGCATCACCATTTTCAAGTAAAAATCTTAAAGTTCTTATTTGTTTTTCTGATTTTAATTTTTTAATCTCTATATCAAATTCTATTTCATCTTCATCTTTTATTAAACTTACAAAATTTATACTTTTTTCTTTAACCCTATTTTGTATAACTTTGCTTGTAGTTCCTGGAGGCAGCATTAATTTTAAACATTCCGAAACATTACAAAAATACCTTTTTGCCATCCATCTTGCTAAATCTATTTTTTCTTTATTTAAGTACTTCTCTTCTACTTTAGCAATCTCTTTTACTTCATATTCTGTGTGTTCCTTTATATTTACCACAAAACCTTCTTCTAAAGATTTCATTCTTCCAAAAGGAACTAAAACTCTTGCTCCAATTAATTCTATAGCATTGTCTTCATATTCTGCTGGAACTTTATAATCAAATACTCTATTTAAATTTTTTACATTACTTTGTATTATAACTTCTGCTATCATGTATTTATTATCTCCATAAATATTTTATAAAATTTAAACGTCTTAATTTTGTATATGAAGTATATCAAATTTTTTAGGTTTTTACAAGAAAAAAAGCCAAGCCTTTCTGCCAGACTTAACTTAAATTTTTATTAAACGTTTTAGGTTTTTATTTTGTTATTTTAGTTTACCACAACATACTTCTACGCTTTTTTCATTTTTCTTCTATACTCTAACAATTTTCTTTTTCTAGCCTCATTTGATTTTTCTAGTTCTGCTATTTGCTTATCATATAAGTCACATAATTGTTGCACTTGCTCTTTTGTCATATCCTCTTCTTTTATTTCACCATTTCGATATTGTTTTTGAAGTTTCAAAAGTCTAGTTTCATCATTTTCAATATTTTTAACATATTGCATAAATTCAGCTCTATTTTTCATATACCTCTCCTCTTTTATTCATCTTTGCCATGTTCTTCAGTTTTGCCATTTCTTTGTTCTACAAGCTTCTCTGCTTCACTTATTGTTTCTGCTTCTTGTTCTAGTTCTTGTAATCTGGCTTCCTTTTCATCTAATAATTTACTTTCTTGTTTTCCACTTATTTCTGTCATATGTACACCAGCTCTATTAAATCCATGTCTATCATAACCTTCTTTATCATAACCTTTTCTATCGTATCCTATTCTATTATATCCGTTTCTATCGTTTCCAAATCTGTTATAGCCATCTTCGCCATAATAATCTCCTGTTGTTTTATGTATTCCATTTCTATTAAATCCATACTTGCTGTAACCATCTTTGTCATAACCTTCCCTGTCATAGCCCTCTGCATTGTAGCCTTCTTCATTATAATAATCCTGTGTTATTTCATTTCTGCCACTTCTATCAAAACCTTGCTTATTATACCCATACCTATCATAGCCTACTCTATCATAGCCATCTTTATCGTATCCTTCTTTATCGTAACCGGCCCTATCATAACCGTCTCTATTATATCCTTCCTTGTTATAACCATCTTCATCATAGCCGTCTTCATCATATAGTGCCATAGTATATCCCCCTGCTAATTATTTTTATTTTATACATCTGTAATAATTATAACATTATATATCAAAAAAGCGACCATAATCTGGTCGTCTTTCGTGTTCATTATTATTTAATTAAAACTCTTCTTCAGTCAAATTAAATTCATTTTCAATAATTGTTTCAATTATACTTACTGTTTTTTCTAAGTTGTTATTTTTTATAATGTAATCATACATTCCTATTCTAGATTCTTCATAATCAAATCTATTTAGTCTTAACATGATTTCTTTTGGACTTGGCTTGTCCACTCTTTCTTTTAATCTACGTTCTAGTTCTTTTTTTGGAACACGTAAAAATATAGTTACTACTTTTGTATCTTGTCCAAGTAATTCTTTTAGATGTTCTGTTCCATTTACATCTATATCTTTTACTATTATAGTTCCACTTTTTATTTTTTCATTTAGTAATTTTCTTGAAGTACCATAATATTCATTGTGATGTATATCATATTCATATAGTTCTTCATTTTCAATCATTTTTTCAAATTCTTCTCTGGTAACAAATATATAATCCTTTCCTTCTATATCACCTGGACGTTTTGCTCTTGATGTATATGAAGGAAGTGACCCAACATTTTCCATTCTTTTTATTAAGGCTTCTTTTATTGTGTTTTTACCAGCTCCCGATACTCCAGATAATATTACTAACATATATTCACCTTACCTTCTGCAATTTCATTTGCAGCTAATGTTACAGGATTTTCTTCCTTTGCATCAGTAAGTACTTTTGCACCATCTGCAATTTGTCTTGCTCTTTTTGCTGTTATTACTACTAATTCAAATCTGTTCTCTACTTTTGTTAATAATTCTTTTACTGTTGGTTTTACCATCATAATTACATTCCTCCTTTTTTAATTTTCATCTACTATATTGTCATCATCTTTTTCAAGTCTTCCAGCTACAGTTTCTGGCTGTATAGAAGATAAAACCACATGTCCCGAATCCATGATAATTACTGCTCTAGTCTTTCTTCCATATGTAGCATCAATGGCAGTTCCTTCATCTTTTGCCTCCTGTACTATTCTTTTAATAGGCGCTGATTCTGGGCTTACTATAGCTATTATTCTATTCGCTGAAACTATATTTCCAAAACCTATATTTATTAATTGCATCTTAACCTCCATTCGAACTAATTTGCTCTAACAAAAATTTATAAAACTATCTCTTTGCATTTTACTCTTCTGTGTTTATCATTTCTTTCATATTATCTAGAAAATATTTTTTCTTTCCTCTTGCACGAATTATTATTGATTTTATAAAGTAGTATACTACTACTATTCCTAAAATAATTAATAACACATTTATATACTGAGATGATAACATTAAATCAACATATATTAATCCTAGAGTAATTATAGCAATAATTAAAGTTTCAACTCCATATATAGCTATTTTTCTACTTTCCTGTTTATATGCCCTTTCTAATAATATTATTGCCAAGAATAGTGCGCATATTGCAAATACTTTTAAATCTGTCTGATATACTGTTTCTTCTATATTGTTAAACCCTAATATTAAAAATGCAAAATAAAGCATTACAATTAACATTACTAAAAAGTTATATATAACTGGTTTACGAATTTTCTTTCTATCTTCTTTTGGTATTTTCTTTTTCTTTTTAAATATATTTTTAATTTCTTCAAATTTTATTAATTTTGCATGTTCTTTTTCTATAATTTCTTTTTTATCTTCTTTTTCTTCTATTGCTATTTCTGTCTCAGTTTTTTCAATAACCTGTTTTGCACTTTTTTCTTTATCGTCTTCTTGCTTTTTATTATCTGATTTATTTTGTTCTGCTTTATCGTTAGGTTTACTAGCTTTATTAGTTTTATTATCTTTTTCATTTTTGCTATTTTTAGTGCTTTTAGTATTTTTACTTTTTGAAGTTTTATTATCTGATTTTTTATTATCATTTTTTACTTCTTCTTTTACAATTTCTTGCACTTCATTTTTTATATCTTTTTCTTCATCTACACTAGCTCTTTTCCCTTTACTTGCTGTACTACTAGCTTTTGTAGTCTTTTTAGTACTAGTACTTTTTTTATTTTTAGATTCCGCTGTTTTAGTATTTTTTGCATTTTTTGAAGTACTTGAACTTCTTGTTGTTTTAGTACTACTCTTTTTTGCAGATGTCTTTGTTGTTGTTTGATTTTTTACTTCTTTGTTTACTAAATCTTTTTTGTCTTGTTCTTGCTCTTTTGTTGTTTTAGCTTTTTTAGGCATTGTTCATCCTCCATCTTTTATAATTCAAATTCATATATTATATCACTTATCATTACTATAGGTGCTGTTTCAGTTCTTAAAATCCTTTTTCCTAAGCTTACACATTTAGCATTTGCGTCTATAAGTTTATTTACTTCTATTTCTGAAAGACCACCTTCTGGTCCAATTATTATTCCTATATTTAACTTTTTACTATCTATATTCTTTTTTAATTCTTGTAATTCATCTTTTAATGTTGTTTTATTCTCATTTTCATATGCCAGTAATATAATATCATATTTCGTAGTATTTTTGCAAATTTCCTCAATTTTTATTATATTTTCAATCTTTGGTATAATATCTCTTTTGCTTTGCTTTGCAGCAACTTCTGCTATCTTTTGCCATCTATCAATCTTCTTTGCTTCTGACTTTTTATCTATTTTTACTACACATCTTTTCATATCTACAGGAATAATTCTTTTTACTCCTAATTCCGTAGCTTTTTGGATAATGTATTCCATCTTATCTGCTTTTGGCAATCCCTGATATAAATCTATATTAACATTGCTTTCTACAGATTTTGCTTCTATATCTATTATTCTACAAACTACTGAATCTTTAGAAAATTTTATTATTTCAGATACGTACGCTTTTTCTGTTTCATTATCTGTTTCATTATCTGTTTCTTTACTTGAAATTAAAATTTTATCATTTAATTTTAATCTCAAAACATTTGATATATGATTTACATCAGTTCCAGTTATATAAATTTCGTTTTCTTTTATTTGATCTTTTGGCACAAAAAACTTATACATCTTTTCCTCCAATAATATTAACATTATACCACATTTTACATAAGTTTCAATTGTTTTTATGTATTTTTACATATATTTTGCATATATTTTAAAAGCTCTTTTTAACAATTTATTTTAGTTTTAATATAATATGATATAAAACTAAAAGTAAAGGATGATGTCTAGTGAAAAAAATCAGAATTGCAATTGTTGGAGCAACTGGCCTTGTAGGTAGAACTGCTCTTAAAGTATTAGAAGAAAAAAATTTACCTGTAGATGAATATGTACTTTTTGCTTCATCAAAATCAGCAGGAAAAAAACTAAGATTTATGGGAAGAGATTATATTGTTCAAGAATTAAATGATTTGTCTTTTGATAGTGGATTTGATTATGCTATCTTTTCAGCAGGAGGTTCTACTTCTAAAAAATATGCACCTATTGCAGTTTCTAAGGGATGTATTGTTGTAGATAATAGCAGTGCTTTTAGAATGGATACGGATGTTCCTTTAGTAGTGCCAGAAGTAAATCCAGAAGAAATAGTAAATAACCACGGAATAATTGCAAATCCAAATTGTTCAACAATTCAAGCGGTTGTACCATTAAAACCTTTAGATGACAAATATAAAATAAAAAGAATTGTTTATTCTACATATCAAGCAGTTTCAGGTGCAGGAAAAAAAGGGGTAATTGACTTGGATAATGGTATTAAAAATTATTTAACAGATAAATCTTATGATGAAGATTCCGGAATTTCATTTGATTATGATATTCCAAATTACCAAGATAATTCTAACTACAATTTAGAAAAATTTGATTATCCTATATTTTCAAACTGTTTGCCTCATATAGATGTATTTTTAGATAATGGATATACAAAAGAAGAAGAAAAAATGATAAATGAAACAAGAAAAATATTAAAAAGACCAGATTTAAAAATCACAGCAACAACTGTTAGGATCCCTGTTTTTAACTGCCACAGTGAATCTATCAATGTTGAATTTGAGAATGATTTTGAATTAGACGAACTTATTAACACTTTAAAGAAATCCCCTGGAGTTATTGTCCAAGATGACCCTAAAAATTTAGTTTATCCATTAGCAATAAACGCTTCTGGCCATGACGAAGTATTTGTTGGAAGAATTCGTAGAGACTATAGCGTAAAATCAGGCATTAACTTTTGGGTAGTTGCAGATAACATAAGAAAAGGTGCAGCAAGTAATGCAATACAAATAGTTGAAAAATTAATAAATAAGTAAGTGCCAAAGGGTCTGTCCCCATTGGCACACTAATCTTATTTTAAGAATCCATTTATTATTTGTTCTTCTGCTTCTTTTTCTGTTAATCCAAGTGTCATAAGTTTTATTAATTGCTCTCCTGCAATTTTTCCTATTGCAGCTTCATGTATTAAACTTGCATCAACGTTATTAGCTTCTATCATAGGGTCTGAAATTACTCTTCCATTTCCCATTATTATTGCATCACATTCAACATGTCCAAAACATTTATTATTTCCTTTTACATTTGATTTAAATTCTTGAACAGAGTCATCCTCTGCAACAGATCTAGATGCAACATGTACACTTGAGTCTTCTCCGTCTAGGTTTACATCAAATATTGTTTTTGCAGTTTGTTTTCCTGTTGTCATAATTCTTTCTGAAATTACTAAACTACTTCCTTTTTCCATATTTGCATATGTTTCTCTTATAGTTGATGTAACTCCTTTTATTTGAACTGATTCCATTTCCATTGATGCATTTTCTCCAAGATTAATTATAGTTTGAGGATTTAAAATTCTATCTCCTGTTCCTTCACCTTCACCATAATGTTTTTCTATATATTTAATCTTAGCACCTTTTTCTAAACGGAATGTATGTATTCCATCATGTTGAGCTGTATTACATGTATTATTATGTATTCCACAACCTGCAACTATTACTACATCTGCATTTTCTCCAATATAGAAATCATTATATACTAAGTCATTTAATCCACCTTGTGTTAATATTACTGGTATATGAACACTTTCGTTTTTAGTATTTGGTTTTATTATAATATCTATTCCTGGTTTATCTTTTTTTGTAACTATATCTATATTGGCGGTTGTGTTTCTAGCTACTCCTTTTCCATTTTCTCTAATATTGTATGCTCCCATTGGTGTTTTTTCTATATCTGCTATTTGTTTTAATAAATTCTTTTCTATACTATCCATTTTCTGTCCCTCCTTTGCTGCATCTTTCTTTATTTTCTAGCTTATGACATGGTTTTATTTTACCAAATATTTGTGGTAAAACATCTTCTCTTTTTCCATGTTTTTCTATTTTACCATTTGAAATTAAAACAATTTCATCTGCTATATTTAAAATTCTTTCTTGGTGTGAAATTACTACTATTGAGCCTTTTATATCATCATGCATTTTCTCAAATACATCTATAAGATTGTTAAAGCTCCATAAATCAATACCAGCTTCTGGTTCATCAAATATTGTAAGCTTTGATTTTTTAGCAGCAAGCATTGCTATTTCTATTCTTTTTAGTTCTCCACCTGAAAGTTCACTATTAACTTCTCTATTTAAGTATTCTTGTGCACATAATCCAACATCTGCTAAAAGGTCACATGCATCACATAATTTTATTGAATTTCCTGCTGATATTTCTATTAAATCTTTTACAGTTAATCCTTTAAATTTAACTGGTTGTTGAAAAGCAAAACCTATACCTTCTTTTGCTCTTTCTGTTATTGACTTATTTGTTATATCTTTACCATCGAAAATTATTTTTCCTGAATCTGGTTGTTCAATTCCCATAATAATTTTAGCCAAAGTTGATTTTCCCGAACCGTTTGGCCCTGTTATAACAACCATTTTCTCATCATCAATTTTTAAATTAGCATCTTTCAATATTTCTTTATTGTCTCTTGAAAAACAAATATTTTTTAATTCTAACATTTTTCCTCCTATTTATTTGTAGTATCTATCATTTGTACCTTGGAGTTATATATTTTCGTTTTCGGATTGTTTTATTTGGATTGTAAACAATTCTTTGGTAAAAAACCAGATATATTTTACCATTTTTTTTAATATTTTACAATATATATATCAAAATAAATATGAAATATATTTCTTATTTTATGTTTTTTATTATATATAAACCAAAGAAGGAGGACTACAGAACCATTTTCTGTAGTCCTCCTCCAGGGTCCTTACTTATTGACCCTTCTCAGCCTCAAAATCGATGTAGAAGCCCCAGAAACGGTGGTGGTCGTCGTCAACATCCGTCCAGGTTTGCACGCCTTCAGTCTCGGCCATACGCATGGTGCTCTTCATGATTGCATGAAGCCTATTCAGCTTTTCTGCTGACATGAAGATGTTTCCCCACGGCTCCGTCTCATCCGAGTGGTTCCTGTGGTTTGTAGTGGTGACGCTAAGCTCGAGTCTGTCCGCCTTTTCAGTGACCGTGATGGCAAGAACATCAATACATTCGAGTTCGTACTTGCTGTAGCTCTCAAAGATGTATTTGAGTTCTGTCCAGATGTCGGCCGCGATAGCCCTGTTAGGTGTTTGGCTTGCTACCTGCCGCTCCTTTGCCAACCTTTTGGCAAACGTTGTCCTCCTAGATTCAGGCATATGCCCTCCTTTCCTTGAGGTGTATATTGGGTTACTATAAATTATAATCTTTTTTTGATATTATGTCAATTTAGTTCTCTGGTTTTACCTCTTTTTTTGTTTCTTATTTTGTTCATAACTACTAATTTAAAATAATATATATAACTAGAGGTAAATTTGTGCCTTCCTCAGATATATCATCAACAAAGGCAAGAGAAAAGAAAGGAATGTGATTATCTATGAAAGAAGTTGTTTTTAAGGGTTGTGGTACTGCACTTGTTACTCCTTTTACTAATGATGGCATAGATTTTGAAGAACTAAGGAAATTAATCGAATTCCAAATACTAGAAGGAGCCGATAGTTTAATAATTTGTGGAACAACTGGTGAATCCTCTACTATGAGCTTGGATGAGAAAAAATCAGTTATTGAATTTAGTATTAGAGTTGCAAATAACAGAATTCCAATTATTGTTGGCACTGGAGGTAATAACACAAAAGAAGTAATTAATTTATCTAAATTTGCCGAGAAAGCTGGAGCTGACGCACTTCTTATTGTTACTCCATACTATAATAAAACTACTCAAAAAGGTCTTTTGGTACATTACTCAAAAATTGCTGAAAATGTAAATATACCAATTATTCTTTATAATGTACCTAGTAGGACAGGTGTTAATATTGAACCTAATACATGTTTAGAATTATCTAAAATTCCTAATATTGTTGCAGTAAAAGAAGCTAGTCGGAAATATATCTCAGGTAGCTCAAATTGCAAACCTTTGTAATGATAACCTATTTATTTACTCTGGTAATGATGACCAAATAGTTCCTATTTTATCACTTGGAGGTATTGGTGTTATATCAGTTCTTTCAAATATTTATCCTAAATTTGTTCACAATTTAGTTATGGATTATTTAACTGGAAACTGGCAAAAAGCTTGTGCTTCTCAAATATATTCCATCCCTTTAATTAATGCTTTATTTAGTGAGGTAAGTCCAATTCCAGTAAAATATGCTCTTAATAAAATTGGATTTAATTGTGGCCTTCCTAGACTTCCTCTTATAGAACTATCTAACACAAATAAAGAAAAATTAGATAAATTATTAAACGATAATTCTGTATTTATTTAAGTACAAAATCACTCCTAAGTTGTTAAAATATTCAAAAAAATATTTGAATAGCTTTCAAAATCTTTAAATAAAAAATTGTAAGTATTATATTTATTAATCTTTTATTAATATCTTCACTTTACATAGATTTAATGATATAATATATATTATACCAAGTTTATTTTTTTAGTAATAGTTTAGGAGTATTTTATGAATATTTTTCATTTTAGAAAAAATAAAATTTCTAATTCTGAAGAGAACTCTGATATATACACTTCTATAGGTAGAAATATAGAGTTGTATACCGATAAAGATATTCATTCAAAAATGAATAAAAAATATAATTTAAGTGAATTTTATAATATCATTTCTGATATTATTTCAAATGATACAGTAAAACAGATGAAAAACTATAGGCAACATTGTAATACCTCTTGCTATAAGCATTGTATGCAAGTTGCTTATTACGCATACATTACATGTAAAAAATTAAAATTAGATTATGTATCAGCTGCACGTGGTGCAATGCTTCATGATTTATTTTTATATGATTGGAGAAATAAAGCTATAACATCTACTTTACCTGGTCTTCATGCATTTGTTCATCCAATCATTGCTTTTGAAAACGCAAATAAAATATTTAATTTAAATGATATTGAAAAAGATATAATTATAAAACATATGTGGCCTGTAACATTCAAATTTCCTAAATATAGAGAGTCATATATAGTTACTTTAATGGATAAATATAGTGCTTGTTTAGAAACATACCATTATATTAATGAAAAGCTACACGCCAAAACATTTTTCAAATATGCATATATTTCCTTAAGTATGTTAATTTTTAGAATTATTTAGCCAAACAAATAATATATATTATATATAGAAAGATATAGTTTAAAAACTATATCTTTTTGTTTTGGAAGGTGTGATTTTTTATGATAAATATACTTTTAAATGGTTCTAATGGTAATATGGGCAAAGCTCTTACAAGTTATATAAAAAACTCTACTTTATTTAATTTACAATATGCTATAGATAAGCAAAACTCTTATTTACTCAATGAAATTTTAAAAAAACCTGACATAATAATTGATTTTTCAACTCCCAAATCTACTTTTATTTGTTTAAATTATGCTGTAGAAAATTTAGTGCCAATCGTTATTGCCACAACTGGTTTTTCTTTAGAAGATGAAAATAGAATAAAAGAATTTTCGGAAGCTATTCCTATTTTTAAATCATCTAATCTATCATATGGTATTAATATAATATCTAATATTGCTACATTAATTGCTCAAAAGTATGATAATGTAGATATAGAAATTTTAGAAAAACATCATAGAAATAAAATAGATGCCCCAAGTGGTACAGCACTAATGATTGCTGATAATATTATTAAATCTACTAATAAAAATTATAAATATATTTTTGATAAAAATCATGTATCTGGAACTCCTAAGAAATATAATGAAATTGGATTTTCTTCTATACGAGGTGGAAATCTAGTTGGTGAACATACTGTTATGTTTTTTAGTGGTGATGAAACTATTGAAATTACTCATAAAGCATGTTCTAGAAATATTTATATTGAAGGTGCTTTAAAAGCTGCTAAATTTATTATAAATAAGAAAAACGGATTATTTAATATGAATGATTTGATCAAACAATAATAAACTTATGTAATAATAAATGAGAATTTTCCTATTTTCCTATATAATAAGAAAGCTTGAAATAGATTTTATCTAAATCAAGCTTTTATAATTATTAATAATTTGATTATTATTGATTTGCAGCGTTTTCTACTGGGTAAACACTAACTTGTTTTTTATCTTTACCTAGTCTTTCAAATTTAACTCTACCAGTAACTTTTGCATATAAAGTATCGTCGCTTCCTTTACCTACATTTGTTCCTGGATGAAATTTTGTTCCTCTTTGTCTAACTAATATATTTCCAGCTGGAACTATTTGTCCATCTGCTCTTTTTAGACCTAAACGTTTTGATTCACTATCTCTACCGTTCTTAACGCTACCTTGACCTTTCTTATGAGCCATTGATTTCAACTCCTTTCAAGAACTAATTTTTATTTAACTTACGTTATTCACGTTAATTATTATTCTTTAACAGTTTCTTTTTTTGTTGCTGTTTTAGTTGCTGGTTTTGCTGTTGTTTTTGCAGCTGGTTTCTTTTCTGCAGTTTCTTTTTTAACTTCAGCTTTTTCAGCAGGTGTTTTTATTTTTGTTATTTCAACCTTTGTATATGGTTGTCTATGTCCTTGAGTTCTTCTGTAGTTCTTTTTAGCTTT
>CALXNM010000031.1 GCA_944389745.1 uncultured Clostridia bacterium
TACGTATGTTTGAATTGTATCACCTATTTTTGCATAAAATACCTTATCGTTATTATCATCTCCAAGTACTAATAAATTAAATGCACTTAACTTAGCAGGAGTATTATCAAAGTAGAATGTATAAGGTTCTGTCTCATTTCCTGCCCAGTCTCTTAAAACTACTGTGTTTTCACCTTGTTTAAGATATCCTTCTACAAATCTTTCAAAATTTGCATCACTCCATGTTACAATTTTATCAGAAATTGTACGTACTACTTCTCCATTTATCTCAAGATCTTTTATTGCAATATTATCATGTAATTTAAAGCTTATTTTGCTGTAGTTTTGTTTATAACCGATAGTTAAATCCTCATCCTCTTTTACTGTTAATTCTGGATTTGTTCTATCATAGTAAATCATTCTACTATTTGAAGGTTTTGTTATAACATATCCTTCTCCTAGTCCTACTTGGTCATATATGTTGCTTATTTCAATTGTCATTAAACCTTCAACCAAAATTGCTTCATCTTCAGCAATTTTATAAGAAGCTTGGTATAAATAGCAATGTGTATTTTTGTCTAAACCTCTATCTAGAACTTCTCCTTGCTTATTTAGGTTAATTCTATTTCCTGCACTATCAATTAATACAAATGTTGGTATGTTCGCTAATTTTTCTTTAAATTGAGCATTCATAACAATTGTATCACCATTTTTTGCAAATTGATATTGTTCTTTTTTGCTATCACTAACTTCAACTATTAAGGTTTCATCATGTTTTCCTACTACATAAAAGTCTGCTGAAGTTCTTGTTGGAGCTGTTACGTCATAAATAACTTTTTCATATTTTGCATTAATATATTCATAATCATTATTTAATGTTGCGCCTTCATTTCCTGCAGCGTCTTCATAGCCATAAACTTCAAATGGTATTTCAACACCATCTTCTAAGTTCATTTCTTCTGTTAGTAGAATGTCTGTTGAATAATACCAATATCCAGAATCTCCTGACATTGCTTTACTATATTCTGCGGTTTGTTCAACTCCACCAATTTTTACTTTTGGTTCTACAGCTAATTTCTCAGCAAATCTTATATTAACTCTAACTTCATCTCCATTAGTTGCACGGTCTAATACTTCATTTGCTCCATCCTTATTTAATCTTAGATGTGTTACATTTAGTATTCCTAAGTAATCAGCTACTGGAGCTGTTGCATCATATGTTACTTGGTCATAAACTAGTACACCATTTTTGTATTTTTGTGTAACATTATCATTATTAAATTCTGCATAATTTCCAGCAATATCTCTTACATTTGTAATTGTGAAATCTACTCTTTGTCCATCTTGTAATTGTAATTTTTCATTATCAAATGGTATATCAACAGTATATCTATATTTATCACCTAATTTTTCTCTAAATACAAGATTTCCTGTTAAAGTATTTTCTCCTGTTCCTATTGTTACTACAGGTGTTGTATATGGATCTAACATTTCTGTAAAGTTAGCTTCAACTTTTAATGTTTTTCCATTTTGAATATATTGATAATGACTTGGATATTGGTCAATATCTTCTTCAGTATTTGCGCTTACATTTAATATGTATAGTGGGAATCCATCTACACCATTTCCTGTTTCAGGTGCGGTTTTATCAAATATTACATATGGATTTTCTTTACTTAGAGTATCTTCCTCTGTTAAGTCTCTTCCTACATTGCCTGCTTCATCAGCATATCCATATACTTTATATTTAATTTTTCCTTCTGGTAAGTCCCAATCAGGTGAAATATCAAATTCTACATAATAGAATTCTACACCATTATATTGTAAATCAAGTGTTGCTACTATTTTACCGTCTTTTCCATATATATCAACTTTTGGATTTGTACCTAACATTTCTGGAAATGTTACAAATAATCTTATATGACTTCCATTTGTTGCATATTTTTTATCTTCAGTCCTGTCTTCATCTCCATCATTGTCATTTGTCCAGTTAAATATTCCCATATTGATATATTCTGGTGCTGTTGTATCTTCTGGTTCTGTAGCATCTGGGAATGTAGCTGTTAATTCTGGAATTACATTGTCTAAACTAGCTGTTCTAAAACCAACTAATGTTTCTGTTCTTTCAACTTGTTCTGTTGTTGTTACAGTTTGAGTTGTTGGTGTTGTTGTACCTGTGCTTGTATTTGTATTAGTATTTGTTGCTGTAGTTGCTGTAGTTGTAGTTGTTCCATTGTCATTACCTGTGTTATCTGTTCCTTGGTTGTTTGCACTTGTTGTAGTTCCATCATTATTGTTATCGTCTGTAGCATCAGCTACATCTATTTGTTCAGCTTGTCCATCATTGTCATTTTGTTGTTCTTCGCTTTGATTATTATCGCTTTGAACTGCTGTTCCTTGATTATTATCTTCTTGAGCTTGTTCTACTTCTTGTCCAGCTCTATCAGATGCTGTTCCATTAGTTTGAGACATAGCCTGTGTCTCGTCATTACCACTAATAAACGCGTATGTTCCAATAGAAGCAATAATTGCAAGAATTACTATAACAGCTAAAATAATCATACTACGTTTGGCTTTATAGCTCATTTGCTTTTTCATAATTAAATTTACCCCCTTTAAATTAAATTTAACCTTCTCTAGCTTTTATTATAAGTCTGTTTTTGTTTCCATTTATACATGTAATTAAAGTTACTTCTCTTGTACCCTCTTCAGTAGGTTCTAGCACAGAAACATCATTTGGATCAGTAACGAATTTGTCGAATATTGTATATGTTACTCTATTTCCATTTAAATCTAGTATTGATATTTCATCGCCATTTTCTAGTTCATCTATTCTCCCGAACATTGAACCATCTATGTAGTTATGTCCTGCTAAAGTTAAATTTCCTATTCCGTTTACTGTTCCGTCACCAACTCTTGTAATAGATTTATTAAGTGAATCTTCATTACTTTCTATTAAAATTGGATATTCTAAATTTATTTTAGAAATTTGAATCGTACCAATTACTTGATAACCTTCATATGAAATATATGGAAACTCATCATTATTAGAATTTTGTACATCATTATTAATTTGAGAAACAACTTCTTTTACAGCTTCATCGTTCTTTTTACGTTCACTATATTTTGCGCCAATTACACATATCAAAACAATAGCAACTATAATTAGAATAATAAGAAGTATATTAGAAAATTTAATCTTTTTAGTTGAGCTTTCGCTGTGCTTTGAACTTCTCATAATTTAAGCCCTTCTTTTTTTGCTTATAATTTTAATAGCTAAAATTACTACTATTGCTAAAACAACAACTGCTAAAGCAATGAATAATCCTGTCATATTATCGTATGTAACTGGTAAAGCAACTTTAACTTCTTCAGTTTTTTGTTCTTCTTCTACCAAAGTTACTTCCTTTTCATATGCTGTTAAGAATTGTACATCTATGTTTCCATTTCCATCTTTAAGCCATAGAACATATTGTTCATCTTCCTTAGCACCATATGGTTTTGTAATTTCTAAGTTTTCTGCTTTTGCCCAATCTTCGTCTTTTAAGCTTGAAACTAATGTATTGTATACATCTTCTAGTTCAGTATAAGCTTGTAACTTAGTAAACATATCAGTATTATCATTAAATTTAGAAATTTCACTAACTAAATTTAATAATTTGTTATATTCTTCAGATGAACCTGGTGCATAGAATTGATAGTAATAGTCTGTGCCCTCTGTTCCGTTTATTGTTATTTTTTCGTCTTCCGCACTAGATTCTACTGTAATAGTTTTTGTTAAGTTTTCTATACTTTTCAATTCTTGAATTGTTTTTGCATTATTTATATTAATTTTTTCACCTGCATTTACCAAAGTACCTTCGGCATTTTGTACACAAATATATGTATCGCCATCTATTTCAAAGAAACGAGATACTGAGTCTGCATCTACATAAGCTATATTGTTTCCATTATTATCTTTAATAGAATCAAGATAATTCATGTTTTCTGCATCTAAAGCTTTAGTGAATGCAAATTTGAAATTCTCATCTAATAGTCCATCAATGTAAACCAAATATTTATCGTCGCTTTCTTTAATGACTACCATATTTGAATCACTTGTATTTGCAGCTAAGCTTTTAATTGGTAAAATACTTGCAAAAATTATTAATGCTAATAATAAAAATGCAATTATAATTTTACTTTTTTTAGCCATTTTATTAACCCCCTCTTTTATAAAATTTTGGCAACAACATTATATACTATAATGGTAAAATTTGCAACATTTTTTTCATTAAAAGGACACAAAACGGGCACAAAGTCAATTTTTTTATTTCCCTAGAGAAAATTACACATTGATTTTTATTGAAAATGTGCTTATTTAATCCCCAAAATACTTTGCTCATCATATTATGTTAAGAGGTGAGCACTATGTTATTTAATGCTTTCATATTAGCATTTTCTGCTAGTATTGATTCTTTAGGTGTTGGTATTAGTTATGGAATTAAAAAAACTAAAATTAGTTATTTAGCATTTTTTGTATTGTTTATTTTTAGTCTTGCAATTACTAGTCTCTCTATATTAGCTGGACATTTAATTACTTCATTTGTTTCAAATGATTTTGTTACTATATTAGGTGCTTTAATATTATTTGGTATTGGTATTTTTATAATATATGGAGCTACTGTTAGAAAAGAAAATAATATGAATTCTAATATAAATATTTCGCAAAATAAATTCAAGCCGAAATCTAAAGAATATAATTTTTTTATAAAATGTCTTGGTATAACAATTAATATTATAAAAGATCCTGTTGCATCAGATATAGATAATTCAAACAAAATAGATATAAAAGAAGCTATATTCCTTGGAATAGCAATGTCCCTTGATTCAATTAGTATTGGTTTTGGTGCTAGTATAATTGGGGTAAATCAATTTATTTTTCCTTTTTTAATAAGTTCATTTCAAATATTATTTTTAAATATTGGAATTTTTATAGGCAAACATATTAACAATATTTCTAGACTCCCTAAAAATATTTGGAATATTATCTCTGGAATATTGTTAATTTGTATTGGACTATTCAAATTAATATCAATGTAGAAAATGATTTACAAAACAAAGCCACGTGCTAATTGATACACGTGGTTTCTTTACTAATGATTATTTGCAGTTGTATAACCCAAGCTTTCTATATATTGCCTTAATAATGATGCCTTTTTATATTTTCTAAATAAACCATAATATTCTAAGTCTTTATTTTCAATATATTTGAAATTTTCTGGTCTAATCATTTTATCAGGTAAGCCAAGTTCAACACCAGCCTGGTCTAATACATATTTAACGAATTCAGCACAGTAAAACCAGTTTTTCATTCTAACAGACTTATTAAATCCTATTGCTAATAATCCAATTATATTGAATTTGTATTTTGTTTTATTTTTATACATTTTATGTATTGTATTTCTTATTATAACGTATTGCTCATCATCTACTTTTATAGAATATATAGCTGCTTTTGTTTTTTTAAATCTTTTAAAAGTTCCTTCATTTTGCTTTTCATGTACTAATCCTGCCCATATTGGATTATATGGGTGAATTCTACCAAAGCTGTACATCTGGTCTAAATCCTCATCTAAGGCTATAGATACATGTGAATATTCATCATGTGTCCATTTTTTAATGATTTTAGATAAACTAGTACCAGTATGTGTTAGTATTAAATATATTTTTTTCATTATTGCTCCCCTTTAACTTGTTCTATTAATTGCTTAATACGATTATTTTTTTGATTATAATTTATTAATATACAATAATTTTATCATAGTTTAATATATATAACAACATAAAAATTATTATTTTTTTATTAAATATGTTATAATACACAAAAAATAAAAAGAATGCAGACGTTATAGAAGTTTAAAATTATATATTTAGAAAATTTAAATAGAAGTTTAGGAGTTTTATACATGAAATTGGATTATATTATTACAAATAATGATACATATTCTACTGTTAAAGAAGTTTTAAAAGCATATTTTTGGGTATCTGATAGATTGCTAATAAAATTAAAGAAAAATAATAAAATATATTTAAATGATAAAATTACAAACATTAATTCACCTGTCTCTACTAGAGATAAAATATCCTTTGTTTTGGATTTTATAGAAGACAATTCTAATATTGTTTCAAGTAAAATGGACTTAAACATTATTTATGAAGATGAAGCGTATATTGTTTTAAATAAACCTGCAGGGATACCTGTTCACCCATCAATGGACCATTATATAGATAGTTTATCCAATGGCTTAAAATATTATTTTGAAAGTATTGGTTTAAAAAGAAAACTAAGGCCTATAAATAGATTAGATAAAAACACTTCTGGATTAGTTATATTTGCTAAAAATGAATATGTGCAAGAATGTTTAATAAGACAAATGAAGAACAATTTATTTTATAAAGAATACATTGCAATATGTGAAGGAAGATTCGAAAAAGAAAAAGATATTATTAATGTGCCAATCTCCAGAAAAGAAAATAGCATTATAGAAAGATGCGTGGATAGTAATGGAGATACTGCTATAACCGAATATGAAGTTTTACAATATAATAAAAATGATAATTATTCAGTTGTAAAATGCATATTAAAAACCGGCCGTACACATCAAATACGCGTACACACGAGTTACATAGGTCACCCAGTTTTAGGTGATACACTATATGGACATCCATCAGACTTAATAAATCGACAAGCACTTCATTCATTAATAACAAGTTTCATTCATCCAATTACTAAAGAAAAAGTTATATACACAGCTCCCCTATTTCCAGACATGATTAAATTAGTAAATAAGAATTAGCAATTGTAGACGGACTTATTTTGCAAAATAAGTCCGTCTCAATTGCTAATTTTAATATCCCATCTTTTTATATATTCGTTGTTTTATTGCTATGACAATTGCACTAATTAATGCAAATACTATAAATATTCCAAATTCTCTCATGCTTATACTTGTTATTTGTAATAAGTTTCTAAATAAGAATACTGCTGTATAGAACCCTACAAATGTCGTGCTAAATAAGAATATATGTAATTTGTTAAATGGTATACATACTTCTAGTACTGCCAATATACTTACAAATCCTATTAGCAAATACATTATTGTTACTAATTGTCCCTCTCCTATATTTAATACTGGCTGTAAAAATGTTAAGAATATTATGTTTAACATT
The DNA here is from genome assembly GCA_944389745.1 of uncultured Clostridia bacterium. Lineage (GTDB taxonomy): Bacteria > Bacillota > Clostridia > TANB77 > CAG-508 > CALXVA01. The sequence goes on from CALXNM010000031.1 coordinate 7,192, forward strand.
ATTACAAGAGCAAATGGAGCTGCGTTTCGCAGTACCGTATGTAAGAATACTCCTCTAACTGGTTTACTATTTGGCTCAAATGATATAAAGAATGATGTATATGCTTCAATGGCTAAATCTATTAATGTAATTTGTATTGGTATAAATGGGAATGCTGTATTTGTTAATATGCAAAAAACTGATAATAGCATTGAGTATATTGTTTTTATAAAGAATATTCTTGCTACATTTGTTAAATTGTTTACTACTCTTCTGCCTTCCATTAATACATCTTTTAATACACTAAAGTCAGGATTTAAAAGCACTATCTGTGATACTTGTTTTGCTGCATCATTAGCTTCTGGAAGTGTTATTCCTAAATCTGCTTCTCTTAGTGCAATAACATCATTTACTCCATCTCCTGTCATTGCTACCCTGTGTCCTTTTGCTTGAAGTGCTTTTACTATAATGCTTTTTTGATGTGGTAATACTCTTGCAAATATGCTGTATTTATCCACTATATCTACTATTTCTGCATCTGATTTTAATGTAGATAAATCTATATATGATTCATAATTTTCTAGACCTGCTCTTTTGGCTATAGTTGAGACTGTAACTGGATTATCTCCAGATATTATTTTTATATCAACAGCTTGTGTTTTAAAATATCCAAGCATTTCTTTTGCATTTCTTCTAAGTGGGTCTGCTAAGATTAATGATGCTACAATTGTAAGTTTTGGTAATTCTTCAGCAGTTATATTTTCCTTTGTATAACCTATACATAATGCTCTTTTTCCTTCTTGCTGAGCTTTTTCCACAATTTCTGGTAATTTAATCCCTGCTTTTTCTACTAGTCTTTCTGGAGCTCCTACAACAATTGTTCCTAAATCTTTAAATGTTACACTACTCCATTTTCTTTCAGATGAAAATGATATATCACTTACTTTTTCGTATTTTGTTTCTTTGCCTTTAAAATGATGTTTTAAGGCTAAGAAAGTATTATTACTATCATCTGTACAATGAACATATGAAATCATTATATTTTCAAAAGTATCTGGTAAAACTTCTTCATTATATTTTTCAATATCGATTACTTTCATTTTACCTTCTGTAATTGTTCCCGTTTTGTCTAAGCATAAAGTATCTATATGTGCTAATGTTTCTACACTATATAAATCTTGAACTAATACTTCTTTTTTTGCTAATTTAATAACACCTGTTTCTAGTGAAATACTAGTTAGAAGTACAAAACCTTTTGGAAGCATTCCTAAAAGTGCAGCAGCTGTTGCTACAACAGATTGTTGTAAATTTATTTCTCTAAATACATATGCTTGTATAAAAAGTATAACTCCTACAGGAATTATTACAAAACTTGTAAAGTTTGTAACTTTTTTCATTGAGTTTAAAAGTTCAGAATTTATTTTCTTTTGTTTTTTACCTGCATTAATTATTTGGTTTGCAAAATTGTCATCTCCAACCTTTTCTATTTTTGCATAACATTTACCACTTACTACATAGCTTCCTGAAAGAAGTTTATCATCTTTTATTTTTAAAATTGTATCAGATTCCCCTGTAAGTAAAGCTTCATTTACTTCAATTTCACCATCTATTACAAATGCATCAGAAGGAATTTGATTTCCTTGTTCTAGTAAAATGATATCATCTAAAACAATTTCATTTATATCTATTTCTTCTTTTTTTCCATTTCTAATAACTGTACATTTTGCAGTTGTTAAAATTGATAATTTTTTTACTAAATTTCTACCATGTATTTCTTGAATAATTCCAATTAATACATTGATAATAATTATTACAATAAATACCATATTTGTGTATGCGTGAACACAAGCAAGCGCTATAGCGATAATTAAATTAAATAGGTTAAATAATGTACATACATTATCTCTTATTATTTGAAAATTTGATTTTAAATTGTTTGTATCAGATTTATTTATTTTGCCTTCTTCAATTCTTTGCTTTACTTCTTCATCAGTTAATCCTTTAATCATATACCCTTCTCTCCTTGTTTTTCTGCTAGTAATTATTTACATTTTGTATATTATACAATTAACAAATTCTTTTTACAAGCATTAATAATTAAAATTAAAAAAGTCTTAATAAAAATAGATAATTTTTCCAAAATTTCTAAAATATACTAGACTTTTTTTTGTTTTTTGTGTATGATTATGTATGAATACTTATGGATAAAAACAATTTATATTGTGTGGAGGGATAATTTATGTTAAAAATCACGAAAATTTTCACTTTTTTAGTTATGATAATAATGTTATTAAGCATAACTGTATTTGCATCAGAAATAGATATGAATTTAACAACAGATGAAACTGATGAAAATACTGTTGATATAAATACTGTAACAGACGAAACCACAACAAATACTACCACTTTACCATCAACAACATCTGGAGATATCGGAGGCTCAGCTGCCCCATCTAGTGTTAGTAGTATTGCTCAAGAAAATATGAGCTTTTCAAATATATTAAATATTTTAGTAATTACTGTTGGAGTAATTATCATATTACTTGGAATAGCAATATTAATTAGGTTAAAATAAATTAGTTTATAATAAATCCCAATATATGAAAATGTCACGATTTTAAAAAGTTGTGACATTTTTTTATTTTAATTTTTATTTTTTGAATATTTTGTTTTAAAAAAGCAATAATATGAATAGAGATTTCTTTTAAATATTAAAAAACTCAAATTAATAAGGAGGTATAAAATAAAATGATGAAAAAGATTATATTATCTATTTTTATTATGCTTTCACTATTATCAATTTGTATATATTCTTTTGCAATGGATAATGTAACAAATAATATAAGAGGATTTGTAGGTGGTGCCGAAAACATAGTAGAAAATGTAGTAAATGATGTTACTGGTGGTGTAAGAAATGGTTTAAATACAGTTGAAGGCGGAACAGAAAATGTAATGAATGACGTTAGAGATGGTACACATGATGCTGAAAATACTGTTGCTGGAGTAACTACTGATAACAATAATAACGGAAATAATGGTTATACTGCAACTATGACATCTACAGACCAAAATGGAATGGCTAATATGACAAATAATATGTGGACATGGATAATAGCCGGAGTCGCATTAATTGCTATAGGAGTTATGATTTGGTCATTAGTTAAAAGTAGTAATACTAGTGATATGTATATAGATCCTGATGATAGAGACGAATAAAATTACTCTTAAATTTTCTATAAATACATTAAAACCTCTAAATTAATATTCAGAGGTTTTTTAATTTCATCTTTCTAATTTATTAAATTTATTATCACATAATTTATCTTCTAATCTACTAGTATTTTTTACATTTTAATGCTATAATATTTGTGTTTATATGGTTATAGGTGAAACCAATAAAACCTAAATTTATAAATATTAAGGAATGAAAAATGACAAGGAAAATTGTTGCTAAAAACCCAACAGCCAGACATAATTATACAATTGAAGATACATATGAGGCTGGTATTGTTTTAACAGGTACAGAAATTAAATCTATAAGAAATGGAAAAGTTAATTTAAAAGATAGTTATGCTAATATAAAAAATGGTGAGGTTTTCATTTATGGAATGCATATTAGCCCTTACGAGCATGGAAATATATATAATAAAGACCCACTTAGAACTAGAAAATTATTACTAACCAGAAGGGAAATCAATAAATTAACAGGTCTTATTAAACAAAAAGGATTAACCCTCGTTCCTATTTCTCTATATTTTAATGGCAATTTTTTAAAAATAGAATTAGGTGTTGGAAAAGGTAAAAAACTATATGATAAAAGACAAGATATTGCTAAAAAAGATGCTGAACGAAGAATGAGGCAGGCATTAAGTCCAAAGAATATATAGCAAAACAATTATTTATAACATAATTACAACTACAAAAAAGTCGCCGCCCCTAACTGTAACGGGGCGGCTTTTGAGGATACTCCAAGCCAAAAAGCATTGTAGCAAAAAAGTACCCAAGCTCCAATTATATCTTTTCTATTAACCCATACCCTTCTTTATCGATTCGAAACTCAATACAGCAATCCTTCAGGTCGTAATTGTTAGTGTGAATTTTGAAATTCAACCAATCAACCCACGTACTATATCCACAATCAGTCATGAAGTTCACAAGCCTTGAAAACAATCTAGGCGTCATGAAAATTTTTGACCAATTCTTTCCGAAGGTCTTATAAGCATAATCGATGAACTTTCTATACACGTATACATCACGAAAATGCTTCTCTGGTGGATGTGTCTCAATCAACTCTTTAAGGCTTATCAGCCCTTTGCTTCTGAGTTCCTCTCTCTTCTTAAGGTCATGTCGCCGTCCTGCCCATACAGTATCACAGATAAGTTCCAGCACAATGGCAAGAACGACAATAGCCACCAATCCGAGCATAGTACTCTCCTCTCCAATCATTTGGCATACGCCAAAAAAACGATATATATATTATATATCGTTTTTACAAAATAATCAAATTTTATATTAAGCTTTATTGCTTGAACAAAATACATCTCTTATTTTATGTTCAACTGTTTCTTTGATTAATTCTCTAGCTGGTGTTAAATAATATCTTGGATCAAATTTTGATGGTTCCTCACTAAATGCTTTTCTTATTGCTGCTGTCATTGCTAATCTTAAATCTGTATCAACATTAATTTTAGAAACACCTGAAATACTAGCTTCATGTAATATTTCATCTGGAACACCTTTTGCTCCTGGTATATTTCCACCATATTGGTTGCACATATCAACTAGTTCTGGAATAACTGTTGAAGCTCCATGAAGTACTATTGGTGTATTTGGTATTTTTTCTTTAACTTCTTTTAATATATCAAATCTTAATTTTGCTTCACCTTTAAATTTATATGCTCCATGACTTGTTCCTATAGCTATTGCTAAAGAATCACATCCTGTTCTTTCTACAAATTCTTTTGCTTGGTCTGGGTCTGTGTACATAGCATCATTTGAATCTACTTTAACATCATCTTCTATTCCTGCTAATTTACCAAGTTCAGCTTCAACCACTACACCTTTAGAATGAGCATAATCTACTACTTTTTTTGTTAAAGCTACATTTTCCTCAAAATCATATTTTGAACCATCTATCATAACAGATGAGAATCCATTATCAATACACATTTTACATGTTTCAAAATCAGGTCCATGGTCTAAGTGTAATGCAACTGGAATATCATATTCATCCAGAGCTGCCTCTACCATTTTTCTTAGATATCCTATTCTTGCATATTTTATAGCGCTTGAAGAAGCTTGTAATATAACTGGCGAATTTTGTGCTGCAGCTGCATCAACTATTCCTTGAATAATCTCCATGTTATTTACATTGAATGCTCCTATCGCAAATTTTTCGTTCATTGATTTTTTAAACATATCTCTTGTTGTTACTAATGGCATAAAAAATTCCTCCTTTATCCTTTATATATCCTTTAAAAATACACAAGTAATTATATATTACTTTTATATTTTAATCAAGTATTTTTATATTAAATAAGAGAGGATTAATATCTATATTATGCCAATGGGGACAGACCCCTTTGGCACACTATTTATTATTGCTATTTCTGTAACTACTACACATCGATTCGTCAGATTGCTGTGTATTACATCCAACTATTGGTGTTACAATTATTTGCTCTAGTTTACACTCTTGGCATCCTTCATCATTATATTTACAGCTTGTTACTGTACAATTTATTTTCTGATTTTTTTCCATAAATAGCCTCCTTTAATTTATATATTTATATAATAATTAGTATGGCTATATTTTTAAATTTTATTATTTTTATCTTTTTTATTTGTTATTTTATTTATTATTTTTTAATTATTTTGCATATTATCGTTATTATTTTCTCCAATTAAATTACAATTTTGTGGCTGTTTAAAACTCAAGTACCAATTAATTCCATTTCTATTTTGATTAATTTCATTATTTCTTTCTATTAAACTATCCAAAGTTTGTGGTGGTGGAAGTATGACCGGCTCGCAAGGTGCCCAGTTTGCTGGCATAGATGCATTGTTTTCATCTGCGCATTGTAATGCTTGTAACGCCCTTAATATTTCTGGTATACTTCTACCAACATTCATTGGATAAACTAAAATTAATCTTATAATTCCTTTATCATCTATAATGTATACATTTCTTACTGTTTCTGTTGTGCTTACATTATTTGAAATCATTCCATATTTTCTTGCAATTTCTCCATTTCTATCAGCAATTATTGGAAATGGTACTCTTATTTTTGTTCTGCAGTAAATATCATAAATCCATGCTAAATGTGAATATAAAGAGTCAACACTTAACCCTATTAAACATGCATTTAATTTATTAAAATATGTATTTGCTCTTGCAAAAGAAATTATCTCGGTTGTGCAAACTGGTGTAAAATCGCCAGGATGAGAGAATAATACTACCCATTTTCCTAAATAATCATTTAAAGATATATTTCCAATTGTAGTTGTGGCTTCAAAATCTGGAGCCCTTTCTCCTATTTTCACATTACCGTTCATCATTATTTCATAATCCATAAAAATAAACTCCTTTCATATTTTATATATATTATGAAAGAAGTTTTGATTTGTTAATTTAATTTTTATACTTATCTATAATCTTTAATATTTCATTTATATTTGGACTTGTATTTATATTGTTACTTGAACCTGATGTTTCTAAAATAATTTCTTGGTTATTGTCATAATCATAATATAATATTTGATTAATTGTTCCATCTGAAGAGACAAAATGTGATGAATTTTCATATTCATTTTCTATTCCAGTTAATAGCTCAGTTAAATATGACAAATCTTCATCAGACATTTTTCCGAACTTTAAATGTTGCATTTTGTAAAATATTTGCACTATTTTCTTCTATATTTGTAGAATCAGTAAAATAATTGTCCTTCATGTTGTATATATATCCATTTTCGCAAATGACTATTCCGTTTTTCCATTTTTCAGATGATGTATCATTATAGCTTGAACTTTCTATTAATACTCTAGTGTTTGATTTCTTACTATTATTAGATAACATAAAAATTATTACCACTATGATTAGTAACACTATTATTAGTGGAATAAGTGGAATTGCCAATTTTCTAGATTTTGATATTTTCAATTCTTTATTCATATATTTTCTTAAATCATTTTTCATTCGTGTATCTCCTTTTATTTTACTAACATTAAAACATATTATATTATAATTATTTATTGTGTAATAAGATTATTTAACATATTTGACTTCGTCAATTACATTACCTTCTATATCTTTAAGATATATGTTATTGTCATCTATTATTAAATAACTATTTTTAGTATTGTTTTTTGGTAGCGATATTGAACCTGAATTTACAAATATCTTTCCATCTTTTTCTTTAATAAATCCTGTGTGAAAATGTCCATACACAAACACATCAAATTTTTCATCAGGTACACTGTCTATATTAAATTTGTGTCCGTGTGTAAACATAAATATTTTACCATTTAAATCCAATGTTATATAGTTTTCTTGTATTTTAAATTCAGATATCATTTGATCAACTTCTGCATCACAGTTTCCTCTAACTGCTAGAATTTTATCTTTTAAAGAATTTAATGTATTAGCAACTTCTTTTGGATTATATTCTTGTGTTAATGGATTTCTAGGTCCATGATAATATAAATCCCCTAAAAGAATTATTTTGTCTGGATTTTCTATATCTATTCTTTCTTTCATTTTATTCATATAAAAGTTAGAACCATGTATATCTGATATTACTATTAATTTCATGACACTCTCCTATTTTTTTACAATCTTACAAATAAAGGTTCAATATTCTCTAATCTAATATTAGCTTTAGGCTCTATTAAATTCCATGATTTTTCTTCTATTTGTAAGTATTCACGTATTTTTGCACATGCTTTTGGCATAAATGGTTCAAATATATTTGATAAATTAGCTATAATCGTTGCACATGTGTATATTGTATTATTGAACTCTTCTATGTCTTCTTTTCTTTGAATCCATGGTTTTTGGTCATCATAATATTTGTTTGCTATTTCAACTAATTCCATTGCTTTGTCTGATGCTGTTTTAAATTCCAATTTTTCAATGTCTTGTCCAACTTCTTTGTATGTTTCTTCAATCTTTGTTTTTATTTCTTCATCTAATTTTCCTGCTGGTAATTCACTTAAGTCTTTAAATTTAAGAGTTCTATTTACTAGGTTACCAAATTTATTCAATAATTCTCCGTTATTTGTTGCAATTAATGCATCTATTGTAAAGTTTGAATCTTTCTTTTCTGGTCCATTGTTAATCAAATGGAATCTTAAAGGGTCTGAACCATATTTTTCCACAAGTTCTATTGCTGGTGTTCCATTTCCTTTACTTTTTGAAATCTTTTCATCATTTATATTTAAGTATTCAGATGATACTATTGTATTTACTAAATGATAATCTTCTTTCATTGCCATTAACAACGCATTGAAAATTATGCTATGGAATACTATATTATCTTTTCCATGAACCATGTATATAGTTGGGTTATATTCTTCTTTCCAGAACTCTTCCCAGTTTTTACCTGTCTCTTCACATTTTTTCATTGTAGCTGTAATATATCCTAAAACAGCTTCAATCCACACATACATCTTTTTGTTTTCATATCCTTCAACAGGTATATCTACTCCCCA
>CALXNM010000032.1 GCA_944389745.1 uncultured Clostridia bacterium
ATTGCTTTCCACAGCTTTCAATTATTGCGTACATTATATGTACACCTCCTCTTATATGTATACTCGCTAAGCATAAAATACAAGGCAGTTAGATTGCTCTAACGTTTAGTTGCCCGACCCAGGCGGCTTACGAGTAAATATTTTACCATAATTTGCTTCTTCTGTCAATATCTTTTGAGTAATTTCCCGTTTTAACTTTACATGTTTTTGAAAATGATTATCATTTATAAAAACTCTATTCCACACTCTTTAAACTTTCTATCATATCAATCTTCTTTAAAGAGAAATAAGTTACTATATTTACTATTATTGCAAAGAAAGTCGTTATTAATATTCCAAAAACATAACTTATTACTTCTACTTCCGGATCAAACATTGTTATATCAAGCTCACATGTTTTTAAAATATATATTGTTAAGAAATATCCTCCTACTAATCCTAATAACATTCCTATTATCGTTAGTATTATTGTTTCTCTTGCAATATAACTATATACTTCTCTATCATAAAATCCTAATACTTTGATTGTTGCAAGTTCTCTTATTCTTTCACTTATGTTTGCATTAAGCAAGTTGTATAATACAACTAATGCAAGAAGTCCTGCAGCTATTATAAGAATCCAAACAACCATGTCCATATTATCCATTACTGTTGCAAACATATCCTTTGATGCTGATGTGAAGCTTACTCCAGATATATTGTTGTCTTGTAATAATTTTGTTCCTAATTCATTTTCTTGTTCTTCTGTCATGTTTTCGGTTATTGCATATATCATATTAGATTCTATTCTTGTATCATATATGCTATTATATAATTCAGGTGACATATATATATAATGTAATAAATAGTTTTCAGTTATTTTTTCTACTTTTACTTCAGCTCTATCTCCATCTGAATTTTCTAATGTTATAACATCTCCTGCTTTAATATCTAATAGATTTGCTAATTTTTCACTTATTATAACTCCTGAATTATCTAGAGTATATTTATCATCTTTATTTTTTCTGTCCCTTAATGTAATAAAATCATCTAATTTATTAACATCTTCAGGGACTATTAGTTGAATATTTTGATTATTATCATCTTTAATAATATTTACTGACTGAACATTTGCCCCTAGTGTTTTTACAATTTGTTCATTTTGTTCAATATCTTCTTTAACTTTATTTAGCTCGTCATCATATTTATCTTCTTTTAATGTAATACCAATATTATATTTATCTATATCACCAAATTGCTTTGGTATCATATTTCCTATAGCATCACGTAATCCAAATCCTGCTACAATTAGTGCTGTACAACCACAAACACCAATTATCGTCATTAAAAATCTCTTTTTATATCTAAATATGTTTCTTGCAGTTACTTTTGCCGTAAAGCTTAAACGTTTCCAAATAAAAGTTATTCTTTCTAATAATACTCTTTTGCCTGGTTTTGGTGCTTTTGGTCTCATTAGAGTTGCAGGATTATGTATTAATTCTCTTATACATGTATATAAAGTTGCACCTACTGTACATAATACTGCAAAAGACATTCCTATTAATGCAATTTCATTATTAAACTCTAATACTACCTCTGGTACTTCATAAACCATTCCATACATATTTGCAATAATTCCAGGAATAAAATTAAATCCTATTATTAAGCCTATAACTCCTCCAATTACAGTTGCTAAAATTGCATATATCAAATATTTACTAGATATTTGTCTTTTACTATATCCCAATGCTTTTAATGTTCCGATTTCAACTCTTTCCTCTTCAACCATTCTATTCATAGATGTTAAACTAATTAAAGCTGCTACTAAGAAAAATACTACCGGGAATACTTCAGCTAGACTTGATACTCTATCTGTATCTTGCACATAGCTAGCATATCCAGCATTTTGGTCTCTATCTAATACATACCAGTCTGGTCTTTGTATTTCTTTTAATTCTTCTTTTGCATTTAACAATTTATCTTCAGCATCTTTAATTTTCTCATCATATTCTTTTTTTGCTTTTTCTAATTCTTGTTCTCCATCTTTAAGTTCTTGTTCTGAATCTTTCAAGGTTTGTTCAGCTGATGATATAGTAGAATATGTATAATTTTTCTGACTTTGTAATTCTTTCTTACTTTGACTAACTTCCTCTTTAGCAGATTTTATCTTTTTTTCTGCTGAGTCTAGTCCATTTTTTGCTGTACTTATTCCATTTTCTAGTTTAGTGATAGTTCCACTTAAATTTGTAACGCCTTGTTCTTTTAGTGAATCATTTATAGTATTTACAGTAATTTGCAATGTTTGAATTTTTGTATTAGCGTTAATTATTTGTTCTTGTATTTCTTTTTTTTCTTCATCTGTTTCTGCATTTTGTAATTGTTTTTCTAGATTTTCTAATTCTTTTTGCTCGTTACTTAACCCCGCCTTAGCTGTATTTAATTGACTTTGTGTTTGTTTAAGTGTTTTTAACTGACTTTCATATTCATCTATTTGGTCTTCAACTTGCTTTTTAGTTGTCTGAAATTCTTTCTCATTTTTCTCTATTTCTGCTTCTGCATCTTCTATTTTTTGTTCCGCCTCAGCAAATTGACTATTAGCTGTTGCTTTATTTTCAGCAATCTGTTTTTTACCATCTTCTAGTTCTGCTTTTCCATCATCTATTTCTTTCTGGGCATCTTCTAGTTCTTTTTCCGCTTTTTCTTTTTCCTCGTCTAGCTCTTTTTGAGCATCTTCTATTTTAGAATTTGCACTATTATATAACTCATTATATCTAGCTTCACGTCTCGACTCTGAAATTGCATCTAATCTATCTTTTACTTCTTCTACTTTATCCGAATAATCATTATCTGTCGTATTTAACTCTTTTGCTCCCTGAACTGTTAAATAAATATTTGTATATAAATCTACATTTATATCTTCTTTTGGAACATAAATATAATAATCTATTACACCACTGCCAAGCTCTGTACTACCTCTATCTGTTGATATATATAATGGTGAATTAACTGTTCCTACTATTGTAAGTTTGTTATTTTTTAAAACTTTTTGTTCTTCTCCATCATCATTTGTAATATCTTCCACATTTACTTCTATAGTATCTCCTATTTTATGCTCTGTTTCAACTAAAAATCCTGGCTCAACAACACATTCATTTTGTTTCTCTGGCATTCTTCCTTCTACCAAACTTAGTTTATTTATATTATCAGAATATGTTTCTAACTTTACAACAGTTTCTTCATCTCCAATTTTCACTATTGCATCAGTTTGATAAGAGCCTTCTACTTCTTGTACCCCTTCTACATTTTTTATTGCACCAATATCATCATCTGTTAGTCCAAGTGTAGAAATCACCTGAACATCCATTACATTTAAATCATCAAAATATAGGTCTAATGTTTTTTTCATGTCTGGACTTGCTGCTCTTAGACCTGCAAAAAAACCTACTCCTAATAGAACAATAAGAAGTATTGATAAGAATCTTTTATATGAACTTTTTATTTCTTTTATTCCATCTTTAAAGAGAGCAGTTTTCAATTTCTCACCTCATTTTTTTTAACTCTTTACCATTCAATTTCAGAAATAGGAGTAGGACTAGAATTAGTTACAATATTAAATGCTGTTCCATTCTTAAAATGAATTACCCTATCAGCCATTGGTGTTAGTGCTGTATTATGAGTAATTATTATAACTGTCATTTTTTCTTTTCTACATGTATCTTGTAGTAATTGTAATATTTGTTTTCCTGTTTTATAGTCTAATGCTCCAGTTGGCTCATCACATAAAAGTAATTTAGGATTTTTAGCTATAGCTCTTGCTATGGCAACTCTTTGTTGTTCCCCTCCTGATAATTGTGAAGGAAAGTTTTTCATTCTATCTTTTAGTCCAACTTTTTCTAAAATTTCTTTTGGATCTAATGGGTGTTTGCAAATTTGTGTGGCAAGTTCAACATTTTCAATTGCTGTTAAATTTTGAACTAGATTATAAAATTGGAATACAAAACCTATATCTTCTCTTCTATATTTAATTAATTCTTTTTTCTTGAATTTACTGATGTTTTTTCCATCTATAATAACGCTTCCCAAAGTAACACTATCCATTCCTCCGAAGTATATTAAGAGCAGTAGTTTTTCCAGCACCACTAGGGCCTACTATCACAACCAATTCTCCTTTTTCTATTTCAAAATTAGTTTTATCTAGAGCCTTTATTGAAATTTCGCCCATTTTATATTCTTTTACAACATTTTTAAATTCAATATATGCCATAATAAAAACTCCTTTAAAGCCCAAAGGAGAGTATACCGTATAATAGATATTTAATTATCTATACACAAATACTCCCCCTTATTTATTGTTAAAATTTTCCTTTGTTTAACTCCTATATTAATATATTATATTTTATCATTTTGCATTCCAATGGTCAAGATTTAATCCTAAGTTCAGTATAATTTTTCCATATGTTATCAAACTTAAGTTGATACTTTTGCAATTTATTATGCAAACTTTATATAATGATTATAATTATCTAAAATAATAATTTTATCATCTTCATTAACATTTCCGTAAACCCAAAATATATCATCCTTTTTTGCAAAGCTTTGAAACTTCCACATTTGCGTTATTATTTTATAAGTTTCTCCATTATATAAAACATCTGCAACTCTAGGTAATAAATCTGATTTTTTTCCATTTATTACTTTTACCTTTACTAGTTTATCTTTTCCTTTTTTTTCTGGTATATTAGTAAAATTTTTATCAATAAATCTTGGAGTTGATAACACCCCTTCTTTTACTTGAATCCCGCTCCAATTACGTTTTATTATTGCTTTTAAATCACATTCTTTTGGATATTTATCTTTATATTTTTTGTATTGATGGTCAATATGCTTTTCAGAAATAAACTTTGTATTTGTTTTTTCTTTAATAAAATTATTATTATTTCTATATTTTTCTAAATTATCTAATCCATATATAATAAAATCCACATCTTTTATTATGTCAAATCCTATTAAATAAGAGCCAAATATTCCAATATCTTTATCTTCGATTCCTATTTCGTTTAATACTTCTACATATTTTTTCCATATTCCTTTAAGATTTTTTTTATTTTCTCTATAAAATTCTTGTGGCTTAAAAAGCATTTTATATTCTTTTGGTAACTCTACTTCTCCATTATTTTGTAATTTTATATATCTCTTTTTAGTAATATTATTAAATCTATTTCCATTTTCATCTACCTTATATACAATAAATCCTTTTGGCTTATTTCCTATTAGCTCATTCATAATCCAGAAATTATCATCATAGTCTAGAATATAATCTAATAATTCAATCATTTTAAGTGCTCCTTATTTAAAATTAAATTTGTTAATGAAATATTTTTTATATTTTGTATTTTTTCAATTTTTAGTATTTCATTTCTTCTTTTTAGTTTTATATCTTCTGCTACTTTATTAGGAAAATCCTTTGCCTTGGTTTTTGGTCTTTCATTATACATAAACACTTTTACTCTATCAAATAATCCAGTTTGTATAACCTCCTTTGTTTTTTGAAAATCTTCTTCTGACTCTCCTGGAAATCCAACAATAATATGTGTATTAATCTTCAAATTTTTATTATTCTTTTTTATTAACTTAATTTTTTCCATAACTTCATCTATTTTATATGGTCTTTCCATTAAATCAAGTATTCTTTGTGAACCACTCTGAATAGGCACTGTAATATATAAAAATTTTTCATCTTTAAGATAATTTATAATTTCTTCGCTTAATCCATTTGGATTAAATTCAGGAATAGAAAAATATACTTTTTCTTTTATTTTTACTATCTCCTTTAATAATTCATCTAGTGAACTATCAATATCTTTTCCATAAGCTGAAGCATCATCTGAATTGAGACCAAACAATTTATAATCTCTTGAAATACCAGTCTCTATTGCTTCTAGAATTTCATTTATTGGCCTACTTTTTAATTTTGTTGTAAATCTTTCTGAGCAATATGTACATCTTCCTTGACAACCACTTGATATTTGTAGATAACAAACTTTATTTCTTTTTAACCTATACTCTATATGTTTACTTCTTAAGAATAATTTATTAAATATGTATTCTAAATTTTTATTAAAGCTTAATTTGTCTTTTACTGAAGTTGCTTTGGTTTTTATTGATTTTTCAAAATTAAAATATTCTTTTATTTTATTTAAATCTCTACCAAATAAAATCATTTTATTGTTTATCTTTAATAATTCTTCCTTATTAATACTAGGTAGACAACCTATTATAACCAATTGCTGCCTATCTTTTAAATCATTATTAATTTTTTTTATTAAATCTAAAAAGTATTTTTCTTTTGATTTTAAGAAACTACATGTATTAACTATAATTAAATTACTGTTTTCGCTTTTTTTGTTTTTTTTATAGCCATTTTCTAAAAATAAATTTTCCACATCTAATCCAAACAATTTAACTCTTGTACACGTATTGTTGTTGTACATATAAAAACTTTTTAACATATTTTTCTATCCTTTCAACCGTTAAATTAAAATTATTATTTTCTATATTTATTTCACTATTTTCTTTTAAATAATTGTTAATTATTTTAATTATTTTTATATTTTCTTTCCATCTTCCCTTTCTAATTTTAGATTTTTCATCATATCTTTTTATCAATTCATCCTCACTTGCATAAATATTAATATATATAACTTCATATTTTTTATTATCAAATAAATCTATCATATACCTGTTTACTGTTGCACCTTCTATTATTAAAATATTATCTTTAAAATTTTCTATTAGCTTACATACATATGAATTGACTATATTACTGTGCTTTAAATATCCATCTATAATACTTGTATTTTCTAATAAATAGCTTTCATGCGTTGTTGTATATAGATATGGCTCTTTTTTTCTTGTTATAAAATGTGTTAATATTTGTTTTATAATATCAATACTTATAACTTTATCTATTTGCATCTTTAAGGCTAATTTATATGCAATTGTTGTTTTTCCTACTCCAGGAACTCCACCTAGAAGAATTATTTTTTTCATTCTATACTCCTTTCAATAATCTCTATGTGTATTTTTTACGCAAATATAATCAAAATTTAAAGTGATTTTGTTAATCACTCTAAAAAATATCAACATCATAATCCTTACTTTGTATAAATTTATATAAATTTGCTGGCTTATGTCCTTTATTTGACTCTTTCATTCCTGTATTTTCAATTAATCCTAATTGAAGAAATTTTTTTCTGAAATTTCTTCTGTCAAATTTTTTGTTAAGTATTACCTCATATACTTTTTGCAACTCTGGCAATGTAAAATATTTGGGTAGTAATGCTTTAACAATATTTGTTCTTATTATTTTTACTTTTAAGGTTTTTAAAGCATATAAAAATATTTCATGATGATCATATGCTAAATCTTCTGGAACCTCTGACAATTTAAACCATTCTACATCTTGAGTTTTTTCTGTCTTTTTCTTTATTTTTAAATTTTCACTGTTTATAATTCCAATATATCCAACAGCAAGCATCCTCATTACTGGAGATCTATTTGGATTGCTAAAAACATGAAATTGTTCTACATAGAAATTAGTAATTCCTGTTTTTTCTAGCATTTCCCTCTTCATGGCTGTTTCACAATCTTCATTATTATATACGGCACCACTTGGTAACATCCATTTATCTGGATACGGATTATTGCTTCTCTTAGCCAATAAAATTTTTACCTCTCCATCTTTAACAGTAAATAGTGCACAAACTACATGTATACCTTGATTTCTATACAAAGGATTACTTATGTCCATCTTTTTCACCTCTTTTCAAAATTATATTTGCGTATTCCATACACATTCTATTTTAATTATCTTTTTTTGTCAAGAGATTAGTTCACTTTTTTTAATTAATTTTAGAAAATATTAATAATCTTTACTCTCTTTTACTCAAAAAAATGAGCTCGATGCAGTCTACACCGGGCTCTTGGTTGGAATATTAAATTTTCGTTCTTCTTATTTTTTTCTTTTATTACACCTCTTCTACTCTAGCATTTTCATATCCAATAATATCTTGAAATTCTTCTAATGTAGCATTATTAAGATATATACCACATGCCATATCTTTTCTTTGACCATTTATAATTTGAACTTGTATATTATTTCTTTCTCCAGTAAAGAATTTAATCGCTCCTCTTAATTTTTCTTTTTGAGCGTCATTCGTATTAGTAATATCTAAATTTAACACTTTCCTTTTTTGTTCACCAAATTCTTTTATATCTCTTGCTACAATTTTAGTATCCTCATCTTCTCTAATACTTAATCTTCCTTCTACTAAAACTATATTATCTTCCATTAGTATATTTGAACAGTTTTGATAACAACTTTCAAAAACAATTACTTCTGTAGGTCCATATAAATCTTCAACTGTAACAAATGCCATTATTTTATTTGTTTTAGTAAATTTCTTTTTTACACTAGTTATTATTCCTGCATATTTAACAAATTGTCCATCTTGAAGTTTTGCATTCATGCTTGTATTTGCAACAATTTCTGATGCTTTTTCCTGCCCTTCTATTGTTTCTGCATCTAGACTTGAAGTATCTTGCATTTGTCTCATCATTGCAGTATTAACTGTAGTTTGCATTTCAATTTGACGTCTTAATTTATCAAGTGGATGTCCTGAAATATATAATCCAAGCATTTCCTTTTCCATTGATAGTAATTCTCTTTCTGAAAATTCCGGCATCACTTTATATGTATATTTAAGTTCTTCCATCTCTTTTTGATTAGTGCCACCCAAGTCAAACATACTAACTTGTCCATCAAAACTTTTCTTAGAATTGTCTGCTATTGAATCTACAATTGATTCATATGATTCCATTAAAGTTCTTCTTGTTTGTTCAAAATTATCAAATGCTCCTGCTTTTATTAAACTTTCAATACATTTTTTGTTTACTGAAGCATTTGCAATTCTTTCACAAAAATCTGCAAAATCTTTAAATTCTCCATTTTGATTTCGCTCAGCTACTATTTCATCAACAGCTCCAACTCCAACGTTTTTAACACTTCCAAGTCCAAAACGTATTTTATTTCCATCAACAGTAAACTTTGTATAACTTTTATTAATATCTGGTTTTAGTATTTCTATATTTAATCTTTTACATTCATCAATGTATGCTGGTATCTTGTCTAAGTTTCCTAAAAAGCTATTAAGCATTGCTGCCATAAATTCTGCTGGATAATATGTTTTTAAATATGCTGTTTGATATGAAAGTACTGCATATGCAGCAGCATGTGATTTGTTAAATGCATATTTTGCAAATTCAGCCATTTCATCAAATATTTTATTTGCATCTTCTGCAGTTATTCCATTTCTTACACAACCTGGAACAATAATATTTCCATCATCATCAACTTGACCATTTATAAATATTTCACGTTCTTTAGCCATTACATCTAGTTTTTTCTTTCCCATAGCACGTCTTACCAAGTCAGCTCTACCAAGTGAGTATCCAGCTAAGTCTCTTACTATTTGCATAACTTGCTCTTGATAAACCATACAACCATATGTAACATTTAATATTGGTTTTAATCTTTCATGAGTATATACAGCATGGTCTGGGTCTTTTTTATTTGCAATATATCTTGGTATCTGGTCCATAGGTCCTGGACGATAAAGTGAAACACCTGCAATAATATCTTCTAAGCAGTCTGGTTTCAATTCCTTCATAAAGTTTGTCATACCTTGACTTTCAAATTGGAATATACCAACTGAATTTCCATCTTGCCATTGTTTATATACTTTCGGATCATTCATATCTTTATCAAATTCTACATCTATTCCTCTATTTTGTTTTACTAAGTCTTTCGTGTCTTGTATAACTGTTAATGTTCTAAGTCCTAAGAAATCCATTTTTAAAAGTCCTAGTTCTTCTAATGTTGTCATTATGTATTGTGTAGAAATTGTATTATCTCTCATATATAAAGGTACATATGTATCTACAGGCTCTTTAGTTATAACTATTCCACAAGCATGTGTTGATGCCTGTCTTGGCATTCCTTCTAGTGCCATAGCTATATCTAATAATTTTCTGTATTCTTCATTTGTCTCGTACAATTCACGTAATTCTCTATTTTGTTCCATTGCCTTTTTTATAGTTATGTGTAATTCATTTGGAACCATTTTGGCAAGCTTATCTGTTTCTGCATATGATACATCTAAAGCTCTACCTACATCACGAATTACCATTCTAGCAGACATTGTACCAAAAGTAATAATCTGTGATACATGGTCATGTCCATATTTTCTTCCAACATAATCTATTACTTCTTGTCTTCTTTCATAACAAAAGTCAACATCAAAATCAGGCATACTAACTCTTTCAGGATTTAAGAATCTTTCAAATATTAAGCCATATTTAATAGGATCAATATCTGTAATTCCTATAGAATATGCAACAATAGAACCTGCACCAGAACCACGACCCGGTCCTACTGGTATTCCTTGTGATTTTGCATAATTTATATAATCCCATACTATTAAGAAATAATCTACATATCCCATTTTTTTAATAACAGAAAGTTCATAATCTTTTCTTTCCACCATTTCTTGTGGTGGATTTTCACCATATCTTCTAACTAATCCATCATCAGTAAGTTTTTTTAGATAATCATAATGTGTTTCAAATCCTTCTGGCACATCATAATTAGGAAGTATAGTATGTCCAAATTCAAATTCCACATTGCACTCATCAGCAATTTTTACTGTATTTTCTATTGCATCCGGAACATTTGCAAAATATTCTTTCATTTCTTCAGGTGATTTAATATATAGCTCATCTGTATCAAAACGCATTCTATCATCATCTGTCATTCTCTTTCCAGTTTGAATACATAGAAGCACCTCATGATTATATGCATCTTCTTTTTTTAGATAATGTGCATCATTTGTTGCAACAAGAGGAATATCTAATTCACGAGCTAACTGTACTAATTTTTGGTTAACTAATACCTGCTCCTTTACGCCATTATTTTGAATTTCTAAATAATAATCTTTTCCAAATATACCTTTAAACCAATTTGCCACTCTTCTAGCTTCATCCATATCACCCTTTAATATTGCTTGACTAACCTCACCTGCTAAACAAGCACTACAACATATTAAATTTTCATGATACTTTTCTAATATTTCCTTATCTATACGAGGTTTATAATAAAAACCTTCAACATAACTTAAAGAAACAAGTTTAGATAAATTTTTATATCCATCATTATTTTTAGCTAAAAGAATCAAATGATTATATTTACTATCAAGCTCAGCATCTTTGTCATTTCTACTACGTGGCGCAACATACACTTCACAACCAATAATTGGTTTTATTCCATTTGCCTTACAAGCTTTATAAAAATCAATAGCACCGAAACATAACACCATGGTCAGTAATAGCCATAGCATCCATACCAAGTTCTTTAGCTCTAACTGGTAAATCTTTTATTCTATTTGCTCCATCTAATAAACTAAATTCACTATGCACATGTAAATGTACAAAATCTCCCATTACCCATTTTCTCCTTCTGGTTTTAGTATATTTATTTTTATCAAATCTCTATTTCAATTATATTGTGCATTATATCACAAAGAATCATTTTATCAAATACTTTTTTACAAATGAGAACGGGCTTATTTGTAAATATTTATAAGTTTAGTGCCCATATCATAGCCTTATCAACATTTCTTCCTAATGAATTTTCTAAAGCTTTTTTATATAAATCTAATTGCACTTTATATTTTTCTTCTAGTTTGCTTACATCACCATCTGGCACATAATCTGTTTTGTAATCTACTAATATAAGTTTTCCATCTTTATCAATATAATATAAATCTATAATTCCTTGAACTAAAATAGTTTCATCATCTTCTGCATCATCAAAAATAGTATTTGCATTTATATTAATATAAAATGGCTCCTCCTTATGTATTTCTTTTGCTTGTTTTAATTCGTTCCATAGCTTAGATTTAGTATAATTATATAGAATTTGTGTATTTACGCTTTTTGCTTCTATTTCAGATATAATATTTCTATTTTGCAAATCTTGTATAAATTCTTTTATATCTTCTAAACTATATTCTTTTTTCTCATCTAATAACTGTACACATAAGTGCATAAGTGTTCCTTTTTGTGCACTATTTAGCTTTTGGACTTTTTCCATGAATTTTGGTTTCATGCTTAATCTTGCATAATTTTCATTTTTCTTTTCTTTATTTCTTGCAATTTCAACCAAATCATCTATATCATACCCTGAATCTTCTGATTCTAATTCTTTTAATTTTGTAACAGATGTTTTAGTTGGTATTTTTGATGACCTAGTATATTCATATCTCCATTTTAGCTTTTCTAATATTTTCTCTCTAAATTTTTGCTCTTCTTCATTTCTTTTTTCTTGTTCTTTGTCTTTGATTTTCTCAGTAATTTTTTCCATCATATTTATTTCTTCTGAATCATCATTACTAAATTCAGAAATCAAATCACTCTTATTATATATATTCAATTCTATGATATCATTTATATTTTTTCCTTTATTATATTCATATACAAGTTCTATCCAATCTAAATATGAAGTATATTTTCCTACTAAATTAGGACTTAATTTCTCTTGTTCTTTCGCTTCATTAAACACGTCTTTTTTTTGATACATTTCTAATACTTTTTCTTTTTCTTGTAATGCTTTTTCAATGTCTTTGCTCATTCCTGTTATAATTAGTTTCTCTTTTGCTCTTGTTAAAGCTACATAAAGAACCCTCATTTCTTCCGAAATGGTTTCTTCTCTAGCTTTTACTCGTATTGCTTCTTTCGCTAAACTCGGATATTCTATTTTGCTATCAGAGTCTATAAATTGTGGTCCAAAGCCTATATCTTGATGTATTAGTATTGGAGTATTTAAGTCTTGCATATTAAATTTCTTGCCTGTACTTGACAAAAATACTATAGGAAACTCTAATCCTTTACTTTTATGGATACTCATAATTCTAACTACATCATCATTTTCTCCCACGATTTTAGCAGCTGACATATCTCCACTACTTGTTTTTACTTTGTCTATGAAATTTATAAAACTGAATAAACCTTTAAAGCTTACTTTTTCATATTGTTTTGCTTTTTCAAAAAGCATTTTTAAATTTGCTTGTCTTAAATTTCCATTTGGTAATAATGTTACATAGTTATAAAATCCTGTATCTAAATATAGTTTCCATATAAATTCATTAAGTGGTGTATATTCTTCTTCCTCTTTCCATTTTTTTAGTTTTTCCAATACCATGTCTATCTTATGCCTTAAAATATTGTCCACGCTCATTCTTGATTTAAGCATTGATTCATAAAAAGTGCATTTCTTATCTACTAAACGAATCTCAATTAAATCATTGTCTGTAAATCCAAATATGTTTGACCTTAATACTGTAACAAGAGGAATATCTTGCATTGGATTATCAATTACTTTTAATAGAGACATAATTGTTTGTACTTCCATTGACTCTAAATATGTACTTGAACTATCACTAAATACTGCAATTCCTTTTTCTGATATTTCTTTTTCATATATAGGTGCTAGTATTGATGTAGCTCTAAGTAAAACACATATGTCTTTTGCCCTAACTTTTCTATATCCTTTTTTTCTGTCAAAAACATGATAATTACTATTTAATATTTCTTGTATTTTATTTGCTACAAATCTTGCTTCTAATACAGCATCTTCTATTCTTTCTTGTGTTTCTTCTTCACCGTTTCCATCTTTAGATGCGGAATTTACATTTTTAGTATCCGTATTGCTCTTTTCTTCCACCTCATTTTCATTACCGCCTTCTTTGTATATATCCGCTTCTTTTTCTTTTAAATCAATTATATTAAGCTCAGCTATTCCGGCATGTTCTAAACTTTCCTCTGGTTCCGGATAATTTGCTCCATAATTCAAATATTCTTCTTCGTTATATTCCACATTTCCTAGCTTTTTACTCATTATATCTTCAAAAACCAAATTTGTAATATCTAATACATTTTTCCTACTTCTAAAGTTTTTAAACAATTGTATTTTTTCGCCTTTACTTTCCACATTTAGTCCACTTTTTATGTCATAATTTTCATATTTATCTAAGAATAATTCTGGTCTTGCTTGTCTAAATTTATATATACTTTGTTTTACATCACCAACCATAAAAATATTGTTGCCCTTTGAAATACTAGTAAGAATATTTTCTTGAACCAAGTTACTATCTTGATACTCATCTATTAATATTTCTTCAAAAATATCTTGGTACTTTTTAGCAACTTCTGTACTTTTGCCATTCTCATCTACTAATATCTTTAAAGCAAAATGCTCTATATCATTAAAATCGATTATATTTCTTTCTTTTTTCTTTGATGCAAAATTTTCTGAAAACTCTAACACTAGTTTCTTTATTTCTACTAGTACTTCATACATCTTCAAAATATCTTCATTTGCATCTTTTGAATTGTATTTTAATATATTTTTAGAAAACTCTTTTTTTATACTATCTCTTATCTCTTTTGCTGCATTTTTTAAATCTATAGTCACTTTTTTATCAACTGGCCATTTACTCCATCTTAATGAATTCATATTTTCAAAAGCTACATCCCAGTTCTCTAGATTAATTGATTTTAAATTATTTATATCATCTTGTAATACCATAGAAAATTTTTCTAATTCATTAAATCTTAATGTATCATTTTTTATTTTTTCTAATTTCATAATCATTGAATTAATTTCATCTGATACATGTTCTAGTAATATTTTTCCCCATACAGTACTACTAAAATCACTATCTATATCAACATCAAACTCGTCTATTTTCTCATTCAACCATTTTTCTGGAAAAGGATTACTTTGTATGTATTTATATATTCCAAGAATTAAATCTTGAAGCTTTTCATCTCCTCTATAATCTGTATATGTTTCAATTAATTTAATAAATCCTTTATCATTATCCATATACTTTTGCTCAAGAAGTTCTTCTAGCACATCCTGCTTAATCATCTCTACTTCTGTTGTATCACCTATTCTAAAATTTGAAGATATATCAATTTCATAGAAATTATTTCTAATTACATCTAAACAAAATGAATGTATTGTACAAATACTAGCTTTATTTAATAAAGTAATCTGCCTTTGTAAATTTGCTGAATCTGGATTTTCTTCAAGCTTTTTATATATTGCATCTAAAATTCTTTCTCTCATTTCACTTGCAGCAGCATTAGTAAATGTAACAACCAATATTTTATCAATATCTACATTTTCATTTATTACCTTATTAATTATTCTTTCAACAAGCACAGCTGTTTTACCACTTCCTGCTGCAGCTGCAACTAATATATTATTATCTTTTTCATATATTGCTTGCTTTTGCTCTTCTGTCCAGTCCATACATTCCTCCTAATATATACTGCTTTTTACTTTTTTCGTAATCTTTCATTTAATATATTGTAAGTATATATTAACACCATTCTTTTTTCAATATGTTTAGTTTATTTACTTTAGCATTGTTTTTTAATCATACAAAAAAAGCAAAAGGATTTTCCTGAAGTGATAAAATGAAAGTGGACACAAAAAGTCTGCTTTCATTTTTTGTGTTAAAATAATAATATAAGGAGGATG
>CALXNM010000033.1 GCA_944389745.1 uncultured Clostridia bacterium
ATGTCTTATGTGCGCCGCCAGCGTTTATCCTGAGCCAGGATCAAACTCTCATGTTAATGGTATATATATTTGTATATCGCTATACAATTACATATCAATTTTAACTAAAGTTTTTAGCTCTATTTTTTACGCTTTTGCGTATTAATTCTTTTTGGTAGATTTACTACCGCTTTATTGGTTTCTCAAAGTTTATTGTTTACTTTTCAATGTGCTTTTTTGTTCTCAATTCCGTCTTCAGTTTAAACGGAACGTGTATTATTTTACTACTTTTGGATTCATATGTCAATACCTTTTTTAAAGTTTTTTAATGTTTTTTTATTAAGGTTTATGTTCTAAAAAAAGTGCAAAATAAAAAACTAGTTTTGATGTGTTTTTTCTGTTTTTTGCTTCGACTTAACTAATTTATACTTTTGTTTTTCATATGTTCCTCAGTACAGTTATTATAATACCATAACTAAATAATAAAGTCAATAGTTTTTTGTAGAATTTTGTAGAATTTTTTCACATTTTTTTCGAGTCTTTTTTTATCTCTTTTTTCAACTCTCTTTTATCATCTAAATATCAACTAAAATAACGTCTTCACCAATGCATTTTATATCCTGCCATTGTATTACAATTTCATTTTCGCCTGAGAATATTCCCATGAATTTATTATTACCAGGAACTATAATACTAGTTATAGTTCCTGTTCCCAAATCTGCACAAACATCTTGAACATAACCTAGCTTTTTTCCATTATTTATATTTATTACTTCTTTATGTTTAAAATCCATCCCTTTTTGTTTCATAGATTTCCTCTCTTCAACCATTAAAATCTATTTAATATTATTACATAAACTTTCAATTATATAATAAATAATTAAAATATTTTCCTTCTATATATATTATATGATTAATGTTTAAAATATTTTCTTATCTATACAATCTTTTTATATGATTTATTGCATTCTTTTCTAATCTTGATACTTGTGCCTGTGATATTCCTATTTCATTTGCTACTTCTATTTGTGTTCTTCCATCAAAAAACCTTTTTGAAATTATTGTTTTTTCTTTGTCACTTAATTTTTTCATTGCTTCTATTATTGTAATAGTCTCTGCCCAATGAGCATCACTATTTTTCTTGTCACTAATTTGGTCTTCTATATTTATCTTATCAACATTGTTTCCGATTTACCGGTTCTTGCAATGATATTGGTGTTTGAATTGCATCTAAGCTCATAACTATATCTTCTTTAGGTACATTTAAGTTTTTTGAAATTTCTTCTATTGTAGGTTCTCTGTTCATTTCTTTATTAAACCTCTCTTTTTCAGCCATTACTTTATATGATAATTCTCTAATCGATCTACTGACTCTAATAGAGTTGTTATCTCTTAAATATCTTTTCACTTCTCCTATAATCATTGGAACAGCATAGGTTGAAAATTGAACATTTTGCTCTATTTCAAAATTGTCTATTGCTTTTATCAAGCCAACGCATCCTATTTGAAATAAATCATCTGCGTTTTCTCCTTTGCAAAAAAATCTTCTAATAACACTAAGCACTAATCTTAAATTTCCATTTATAAATTTATTTCTTGCTTCTTGATCTCCTTGTTTTATTTTAATCAGTAGTTCGTTTTTTTCTTCGTTTGATAATAATGGTAATTTCGATGTGTCTACACCACATATTTCTACTTTATTTATCAAACAAAAAACCTCCTTTAAAATTACTTGTAATAAGTATTTCCAAATTTGGTTTTTTTATGCTAGTTATTGTAATACTATAAAATCTTTTTAAGTATCATTTATATATGAAGATTTATTTTTACTCTAACCTGTTTTACTCATTATATCTTTTTTCATTTTACCTATAATTTTCTTTTCTAATCTAGATATATAACTTTGAGAAATCCCAAGCATATCCGCAACTTCTTTTTGTGTTTTTTCATTTCCAGTAGCAAAGCCAAATCTAAGTTCCATTATATTTCTTTCTCTACTACTTAATTTTTTTATAGATGCTCTTAATAGCTTTTTATCTACTTCCTCTTCTAGTCTTCTAGAAGTTACATCTGAATCTGTTCCTAAAATATCAGATAATAAAAGTTCGTTTCCGTCACCATCTTGATTTAATGGTTCATCAATTGATATTTCTCCCTTTATTTTATTACTTCTTCTTAAATACATTAATATTTCATTTTCAATGCATCTAGACGCATAAGTTGCAAGTTTAATATTTTTATCTGTATTAAATGTATTAATCGCTTTCATTAATCCAATTGTTCCAATAGATATTAAATCTTCTATACCAACCCCTGTATTTTCAAACTTTTTTGATATATATACTACTAATCTTAAATTTCTTTCTACTAAAGTCTTTCTAACGCTTTCATCTCCTTTTGATAGCTTATTTAATATTTCTTCTTCTTCCTCTGGAGACAGTGGAGGAGGTAATGTTTGGCTTCCTCCTATGTAATATATTGGCATATTATCTGTTTCTACATTTCCAATATATTTTATATAAATATTATTTATGCTATTTTTTAATATTTGTAAGATGTTCATTTTCTCTCCTTTCTAACAAATCCAATCCCATTAATCCAAAATATTTTTTTGATTTACTAAAGCTTCTATTATATATACATATTATTGCATCTTTATTTATTATTTCATCAACATCTGTTAGTATTTTTATTTCATCTGCTTTAACACCTAGCATCATTCCATTTTGTTTACCAACTGATGTAAAAGGAATTATTCTTATTCTTTTTTTATATACTTCTAAAATTTCATTAATATCACCTCCATTCTTTTGTTCCATTATTTTTATTAATTCTTCAGGTAATAGATTTTCTAATATTTTCTTTTCTAATAAAACAACTGATGCATTTGTTAATGGATCTTTTAACATATTACCTGTGTCTAACAGTAATTTTGTAGTTTCCAATTTATTGTCTATTGTTATTTGAGCAGTATATATTATTTCGTTTTTTCCTATCTTATTTTTCACTGCCTTAATTCCTATATATGTAACAACAAAACCCACAATTCCTCCAAGTAATGCTATTTTTATTGGATATGTTCCTATATATACTCCATTTTTCATAAAGATTTCTTGTGGTTTAACTATATATAAAAGTGCAAAAGCGCATCCTCCTAAAGCAAAAGAAACTAAATAAAACAAAACTAGTTCTTTAAGCATGCCTTTTAAACTTCTCGGCTTATATGCAACATATACCATACAAATGGATAATATGATTTTCATTAATATATTGGTATAAAAAGCTAATATGTTGGCATATACTAATACCGCATATACCGCGCCTATAAAACTTGATGCGAAGATTCTTAAATATCGTACTTGAATTTTCATGATATAAGCTGTTGCAAATAAAATTATAAAATTCATACATATATTTTCTAGTAAAACAATATCTACATATACAGTCATTAAATCACCTTTTTATTTTATATATTTTACAACTATTAAAAGAAAAAATATGTCATTTCATAGGCATAAAAAAAAGAAATAATCTACTGTTTTCGATTATTTCTTTTTATTTATTTTTTTAATTTCTATCTATTTATATTTTTTGACACCATCTTACTTGTTAAGTCCTCTTTTGTTTCTTAAGAATGATGGGATGTCTAAATTGTCAGCTGAGTTTGAGTTATCTACTGGATTTGGTATAGAATTAATTTTCTTATCCCATGCTTTATCTACAATATCTCCAACTGGTATATTTGTTCCAGTTCCAGGTTCTTTATCAAATCCTGTAGCAATTACAGTAATGATAATATCTTCATCAAGGCTTTCATCTATAACTGCACCAAAGATGATGTTTGCCTCTGGGTCTACACTGCGCTGTATTAATTCTGCTGCTGTATTAACTTCATGTAATCCTAAATTTGATCCACCTGTAATATTTATTATAACTCCTCTTGCTCCTTCTATAGATGTTTCAAGCATTGGACTTTGAACTGCTTGTTTTGCAGCATCTTCAGCTCTATTTTCTCCTGATGCTCTACCAACACCCATATGAGCCATTCCGGTATTAAGCATTATTGTTTTAACATCTGCAAAGTCTAAGTTTACAAGTCCTGGGATGGCAATTAAGTCTGATATACCTTGAACACCTTGTCTTAATACATCATCTGCCATTTTAAAAGCTTCAACTATTGATGTTTTTCTATCTATAACTTGTAATAATTTATCATTTGGAATTACTACTAAAGTATCAACTTTTCCTTTTAAACTTTCTATTCCACGTTCAGCTTGTGATAAACGTTTCTTTCCTTCAAATGTGAATGGTTTAGTAACAACACCTATTGTTAAAATTCCCATTTCTTTTGCTGTTGCTGCAACTATTGGTGCAGCACCTGTACCTGTTCCTCCACCCATTCCGGCTGTAACAAATACCATATCTGCTCCGCGTAAAGCTTCAGCTATCTCTGATTTACTTTCTTCTGCAGCTTGAGCTCCAATATCTGGATTAGCACCTGCTCCTAATCCTCTTGTTATTTTTTCACCTATTTGAATTTTTGATGGTGCTTTTGATAATAGTAAAGCTTGTCTATCTGTATTAACTGTTATAAATTCTACGCCTTTAATTCCAGACTCAACCATTCTATTTACTGCGTTGTTTCCTGCTCCACCAATTCCTATAACTTTAATTGTAGCTGTTCCATCTAACATGACATTGTTATTATCATCTGTATTATTATCTACGAACATAATGCTTATCCTCCTCTATAATTTTTATTTTTATTTAATTGTTTTTTGCACTATCTTTTTTGTTTGAATCAAGAATAGAAGAACTCTTTTATTCTTTCTAAAATATGTTGGAAAATATTTTCCTTTGTTTTTGAATCAATACTACTAGATAAATTTTTAGCAAATGGTCTAGATGCTATATATCTAACTAGTGCATATGCAGTTCTATATTCAGGTCTTATTGTACTAACCAATCTTCCTGTAGATATTTTTACTGGTATATTTAAAATAATTTTTCCTGCAACATCACTTTTACTTATTGTTGTTACTCCTTGACCTGTAAGAATAACATTATTTATTCTTGGTTTAATTCCTTGTGCAGTTATATCTTTATTTACTAAAGAAAAAATCTCTTCTATTCTAGCTTCTATTATTTCTATTAGTTCCGAGCTTTTTATTACTTTTTTATTTTCATCTTTACATGTATTTAATAATATTTCATTATCATTATCTATAAAAGATTTTAATGCTAGGCCATATTGTCTTTTTAATCTATCAGCCTCTTCATCTGAAATATTTAAAACTAAAGCAATATCTCTTGTAATATTATCTCCTCCAAGAGGTATTGTATTTGTATATGTAAATGCTAATCCTTCAAATACACCAATATCAGTATTTCCTGCTCCTATGTCTAATAGCATTACATTATCGTTTAATTCATTACCATCTAACATAAGAGTTCTTTCTGCTAAAGTTACTGGTACTAAACCATCAATATCTATGTCTGCTTTTCTAAATATACTTGCTAATTGTTTCATATATTCTCTATCAGCCAATACAATTTGTGCTTTAATAGTAAAGCTTGAACTCAAACTTCCTATTGGATCAGCTACTACTTTTCCATTATCTAAAATAAATTCATCTGTAACAATATCTATTATTTGCATTCCCTCTGGAACATCAATATCTTTTACTAAAGATATTGCAGAGGAAACATCTTTTCCTGATATTCCTGAATACTTGTCTTTTGCCTCTTTTGTTACGCTATTTTGCACAATAGTAACATATTTACCAGGAATTGTAAGATAAGTAGAATTTATCTCCATTTCTGTTTCACTTTCAGCTTCTTTTATTAATCTTGAAATAGCTGATACTATTTCATTTTCATCTACTATTTTTCCTTTTTTTATTCCACTACATTTACAACTTGTTGTACATAGGACTTCTATTTGGTTAAAATTATTGACTTCTCCAATAACCAAGCTTACTTTTGAAGTTCCAATGTCTGTTCCTACGATTATATCTCCTATAGCCAAGGTTCATTCCTCCATTTTTTACTGCTCTTATTTGTTCTTTAGAATATTACATTTTATAAAAAAAGTCAATAGAAATTGTAATATTTTTGTAATATTTTTGTAACACTTTTGAAACATTGTCTCTAGTTGTTGATTTATCAATGTTTTTAGTTTTCTTCGACTTTTTTTTCTTCTTTCTTCTCTTCTTTTTTCTTATTTTTTTGCTTTTCTTTACTAAATTTTTCAATATAATATCTTCTTATAATTGCTAAATTATTAAACATTCTACCTACAAATACTACTATAGCTGCTAGGTAAATGTCAACATTTAATTTTTGTCCTAAATATGTTAATAGTATTGAAAGTATCGCATTTCCAAAAAAACCTGTAACAAATATTTTTAAATCAAAGTTTTTGTTTAATGTTGATGCTATTCCTCCAAATACAGAATCTAAAGCTGCAATAATTGCTATTGCTAAATAACCAGAATATGTATATGAAATCATAGGCATATTAACTCCTATTATTGCACCTATAACACATCCTATTATTATTGCTATAAAAATCATGTTGTTACCTCCATCTATATTTATTTTATTCTTCTGTCACTTCTTGCATATATTCTATATTAAAATCAGAATTTGATTTAGGAATTTGTACTCTGTTTTCTTCTTCTAAACTTACACTTCTTCCCAATTTATTATATCTATCAATAAATCCGCTTCCCTTTAAGTTTAAAACACTTGATATATAATCTTTATCTCCAATTGCTTTTACAATATATGGACTTTGCACTCTCTGTAAATTAATTCCTATAACAGAATAATCGAATAAATCAACTATATCAGTATTTGCAAGTATTCTTATTCCGTTTATTGAGATTGCTTCTGCTCCTGCATATCTTAATTCATTCACTAAATCCAATAAATCCTCAGCAATATATTGAAAATCATTTGTATTAGTTAGTGTTACTATAACTCCTGGTCCATATACATCTGCTTTTCCTACTAATAGATTCGATTCATTCAACTCTTCATCTACTAATTTCGAAGATTCTTCATTACCATTAATTGTTTTTTGATATTCAGCTATTTTATCATTTACATCAGCTAATTGTGTATCAACTTCTTCATATTTTGTTTTCCATTCTACTAAAGCTTCTCTTAATTCTGATTCTCTCATATTTTCAATTTCTGTTATATCTGTTTGTTCTACAGTTCTAAATTGCATAAGCATTACAGCAACTAGCACAATGCAGACAATAAAAACAACAACTGTAACAGCAGTTATATCTGCTCTAAATTTAAACTTAAACTTTTTCACTTAGGCTACACTCTCCTTACTCGTCTTCTTTTAAATAATCATAACTTAATACGCCTGAATATTTAGCTATTGTAATATCATCCACCTTTTTTATTTCTGCAACTAATCCTCTTTCTCTAAGATAATCCATATATGAGCCCGCTCTTTCAAGTCCTCCATATAGTAAATTTTTTGAGCCTATAGCTTTTATACAAAATGGTGAGCCAACTCTTTCTCCATTAATTTTTATAATATTTCCTTCACAAGTAATAGATGTTGAATTTACAATTCTTTGTCCATTTACTTCTATAGCTTCTGCTCCAGCATTTTTTAATTCATTTACTATCCATTGTACATCATCATAATGAACAATTTGATCTGCTGCATTTAAAGTAGCATCTGTTACTTGAGCATCTTGCAAATCAATTTGTACTCCTTCTCCTTTAACGTCTACAACTCCTAATAACATATTATTTTCTTTTAATTCTTGCTCTTTTGCTTCTGCTGTCTCATCATTTTGAGTAGCTTCTTGTCTTACTTTTTCTAGTTGTTTTTGTGCAGTTTCTAATTCTCTATATGTATTATCATATCTTTCTTTCATTTTTAGAACTTCATCTCTAAGTCCATTATCTTCTAAAGTTTGAGATACTGTAGAACTTGCTGCATTCATTGTTTTTATTTGTATACAAATAGCAGCAGTTAATATAAAACACATTATTCCTAATGTAATTGCAATTTGTCTTTTTTTCAAAACTGTACTTCCTCCTTAAACTTTTTCATTAAAATATGGCATATCATTATTTAAATCCACATTTAACATTATTGTTCCTTCTACTCCATCTTCTCTTTTTATAAATTCATTTATCCATAACATTTTTGTGCTTAAATTAGAAACATCTCCCAAATTAACTGTTTTCTTCTCTGTACTTAAATCTAATACATAATTATTTTTATCTGAAATGTCAATTCCTTTTATTGATCTTCTTAACTTATTGTCAACACTAGAAGCTGCCTCCATAATCTCTAGTACATCTTCAAGTCTCTCTAAATCTTCTGTACATAATCTGTTTCCTGCCTTTATATCCTCTTGGCTAGTAGTATAATCTGTTATTAATGGTATCATTCCTTTTACACTTGTAACTTCCAATATGTAACCTTGATTATTAATATAAGCATAAGCATTTCCATAACCTAATTTATATGTTGCTTTTCTTTCACTTACCGTAATTTCAACTGTATTTGGCAACTTTCTTTTCACATCAACTGTATCAATATATGCTTCTTGTTTTATTTGTTCTTCAACATTACTTGTCCTATACTTAAATATGTTTTCATCAATATTTAAACCAGCCAAACTAATTATAGTTTCACTTGATATTTTTGAATTACCTTGTACAACTATTTCTCCTATATTAAATATTGGTGATAACATTGCATATATAGCTCCGCCTATTATAATTGCTATTAAGGTTAACCATTTAACAATTTTTAAAACTATTTTCCTTTTTTTCCTAGCCTTCTCTTGTTTTTTAGTTAATTTCTTTGGTTGCTTTTGCATTTTGTTGCTTTTTTTCTTTTTGTTTTTTTTGCTTGATTTTTCTAAGTTTTGCTCTGGCTCTTCATAATTATTCATATACTTAGATTTAATTAATATCTCTGGTTCTTCTATTTCATTATTATTATGTTTTTTTCGAGAGTTATTATCTTTTTTTGGGTTTGTCTTGTTGTTTCTTTTGTTATTATTTTGATTTTTTTGTTGTTTCTTTGATTTATTCTTTTTCTTTTTTTCTTCTTTTATATCTGGTTCATCTAATCTTCTTAACCCTATTACAATTTCTTCATCAAAATTAAATTTATTATCATTTGTATTTTTTGCTTGATTAGTTTTTACCTTTTTATTTATACTACTTTTTTTTCTATTATCTTTGGTCTTTCTTGGCATCTACTCACCTTCTTTTAAAGTTATACTTGCTCCTAACCTAGTTAGTTTTTCATCTAACTTTTCATAACCTCTTAATATATATTCAACATTAGTTATTTCTGTTTTACCTTTTATAGCTAAAGCTGCTGTTACCAATGCTGCTCCCCCTCTTAAATCTGTGCTATTTACTTTTGCAGCATTTAATTTTTTTACACCTTTTATAACTGCTGTCTTTCCTTCTATTGTTATTTTAGCTCCCATCTTTTTTAGTTCAGACATAAATCTATATCTGTTTTCAAATATATTTTCAACGATTACTGATGTTCCTTTTGATATTGTTAACATACTTGAAAAAACAGATTGCATATCTGTTGGGAATCCTGGATAAGGCATTGTTTTAATATCTGTAGCTTTAAGCCTTTTTGGTGCACACAGATTTATCTCATTTTTTCCTATATCTATTTTACACCCTGTTTCTTCTAGTTTTGTTAATACTGGACTAATAATTTCTGAATTTATATTCTTTAACTTTACTTTTCCTCCGGTTATTGCAACCATACATAGAAGCGTTCCTGCTTCAATTCTATCTGGCATTACATTATAGCTTATATCCTTTAAATTTTTAACACCAGTTATTTTTATATTACTAGTTCCTGCTCCCTCAATTTTAGCTCCCATTTTATTCAAACAATTAGCTAAATCTATTATCTCAGGCTCCATTGCAGCATTAGTAATATTAGTTACACCTTCTGCATATACTGATGCTAAGATTATATTTTCGGTTGCTCCAACGCTTGGAAAATCCAAGTCTATATTTGCCCCTAATATTTTATCACACTTACATATAATAAATCCAGCATTTTCTATAATATTTATTCCTAATTTTTCAAAACTTTTTAAATGTAAGTCAATTGGTCTTGAACCAATATCACATCCTCCTGGATATGAAAATCTTACTTCTTTAAATCTTCCAAGGATTGCACCAGCTAATACAACAGTGGATCTCATCTGATGCATAAGCTCTTCTGGTATTTCTTTTTTTACTATATTTTTAGAATTAATTTCTACTTTCCCCTTATTCTTCTTTACCTTACATCCTAAAAATCTTAATATATCTTCTGTTATTTTTGTATCGCTTATTTCTGGAACATTATATAACTTTGTTGTCCCTTTATTTAAAATAGTAGATGCTAGTATTGGAAGTGAAGCATTTTTAGAGCCTGAAACGCAAGCTTCTCCTTCTAGCCTTTTTCCTCCTTCTATTATGTAACTAGACATTAAATTCACCCCTTATGTTTTTGCTATATATTATGTTTTCTTAACATAAAAGGTGAATATATAAATTTTATCATATTAACTTAACATTAAAACTATATTAAAAATTTACTGTAGAGTATCTCCTACCATTTTATAACCAATTTATTTACTTTACTATTAATATAATTTTCTAGTTTTCCCATAAACACTTCTGGTTTTATTTCTTTTTTTGCTACCATATCTAAGCCTTTCTCCCAACTAGCTGTAAGTTTTGGGTTTAGCATATCTGGCATAGAAGCATATACCACATCATATATTGCTTCTCCTTTTTTGGTAGGTGTAATTATTTGTGTTTTTGAATTTATATCAATATATTTTATTCTTTCTAGTTTTTTCATTATTTCTGCTCTTGTTGCACTAGTGCCTATTCCAGCTCCTTTAATTTGCTCTCTTAATTCTTCATCTTCTATTAATTTTCCTGCATTCTCCATTGCTAAAATTATAGAACCTGAGTTATACCTAGATGGAGGTGTTGTTTCTGAAGTTTTTATATCAAATCCTTCTACATGTATTTCTTGACTCTTTTTTAAAGATTTTAGGATTTCTAAGCTTTCACTTGTAACCGCATTATTGCCCTCTTTTTTCTTGCCAGTTTCCACATTTTCCTCATCTTTTTTGTTCTTAAGTATTTTTAAATACCCTTGTTTAATACACACTTTACCACTTGCACTAAATTCTTCATTATCTATATTTATTTTTACAGAAATTTTATTATATTCTGCAGCTGGATAAAAAATTGCTAAAAATCTTTTTACAATTACCTTATATACTTGTTTTTGAAGTTCTGGTAATTTTTCATAATTTTCATATCCTTGTCCTGTTGGTATTATTGCATAATGGTCTGTAATTTTGCTGTCATTTACATATTTTGTTTTAATTAAATCTGTCTTATATTTTTCTGCTACCATTTTATTTATATATCCTTTTACTTCCTCATCTTGATACCCTTTTGCTATACCATTTAAGTTTTTAGTAATTACCTTTGCTATAGCTGTAGATAGCACTCTTGCATCTGTTCTAGGATATGTAACTAATTTTTTCTCATATAAATTTTGTATTATTTCTAGAGTTTCGTCTGGCTTTATTTTAAATCTTTTTGTACATTCATTTTGAAGTTCTGCCAAATTAAATAAAAGTGGTGGATTTTCTTTTGTTTTGCTTTTCTTTACTTCTGTAACTATTGCCTTTTTACCATCAAGTGATTTGATAAATTGCTTAGCATCTATTTCTTTTTTAAACCCACTTTCATTATATAATTTAGGTGATTCAAACATCACAGATTTTTCGTTTACTTTCCATTCTGCATTTATTGCTGATTCATCATTTCCAAATTTTCCAATAACTCTATAATATGGTGTTTTCACAAAATTTCTTATTTCTCTTTCTCTTGAAACAATCATGCCAAGCACACAAGTCATAACTCTTCCAACAGAAATAGATATTTTATCTTCATTTAAATCTTTTGCAACTCTTCTTCCATAAATTATAGAAAGAAGTCTTGAAAAATTTATTCCTATTAAATAATCTTCCTTTGCTCTAAGATATGCAGAATCTGATAAACTATCATATTCTGATAAATCCTTTGCCTCATTAATTCCTCTTTTTATTTCTTCTTCTGTTTGCGAATCAATCCATACCCTTTTTCTATTTGGCTTCTTTATTCCTATTTGATTTTCCACTAATCTAAAAATATATTCTCCTTCTCTTCCAGAGTCAGTTGCAACATATACAGAATCAACATCATCTCTAGAAATTAGAGTTTTTATTGTGTTATATTGCTTTTGTACATTAGGAATAACTTCATACTTATATTCTTTAGGCATAAAAGGAAGGGTATCTAGTCTCCAGAATTTGAGTTTTTCGTCATATGCTTCTGGATATGACATAGTAACCAAGTGTCCAACACACCAGGTTGCTATCCACTCATCTGATTCTAAATATCCATCCTTTTTTGTTCCATTTATTTTTAATACTTTTGCAAATTCCATTGCAACTGAAGGTTTTTCTGTTATTAGTATTTTTTTTGACATCTATCTTCTCTTCCTCTATTCAAATAAAACAATATCCATAGCTGATGTAAATTCACTATTTCCATATGGATATACTATGTATAATTCTTTGTTAGGTCCTAAGAAATATGCATTAGCTCTATCTATACTGTATATGTCACTTTGAAGATCTCTTACGTATGTTTCGCTATATCCCATATTTTGTAGTGTTTGTGCTTCTTGGTTTGCTTCTGTTACTACTTCTGTAATTTTATTATTTACTTCATCTCTATTTAACTTTTTAATAGTTGCTAAATCTATTAATGATGCTTCTCCATTAGTATTTAAATTATAGTTATATGTTTGAACCATTATTCTTTGTGCTGAATTTCCTTCTTTTAATGTAGATCTTATAACTAAAGATAAAATACTTTCATTTACATATGCTACATAATCAATACTATAAATTGTTTTTACAGTTGATTCTGTATCTGCTATTATTTCGTTTGCTTTATTTATAAATGTGGTTTGTGTTGAATTATTTAATGTTGTTGCTAAATCATTATTTATATTTATAGCAGGTATGTGCATATTTAATTCGTATTTATCTGTACTTTCTTGCATATCTACAATACTATAAACAATGTCTTCTTCTTTGTTTATTTTTTGTATTCCCGTTGTATCATAATTATTCAAATTCAATGTATTTGTAAACAAATTATTAAATTTTGCTCTTATTTCAGTTTGACTATCTGTATTTATAGTATTACTATTGGTTGCATTTGCATTTTGTTCAACTTCACTTGCTATATCTAATCCACCATGATTTACATCTATAAATTGGGCATAAATACCTGCAATTACCGCAAACACACAAAATATACTTATTAATACATATAATATCTTTGGATTTTTCATTTTTTCACCTTTCTATTATTTAAATAATATATAACGGTAATTATAGTATACTATATTTTTACATAATTTTCAATTATTTTACATTATTAACACACATGTATCTGATTCATTTATGATAATGTCTTAATATATCATTTGAGAAAATGTCCCAACCAAAAAATAAATATAGATACTTTCAATAAAAAATTATATAATTCAAAAGTCATTATTTTTTTATTGGAGGTACAAATGAGAAAGGTTGAATTAAGAATGAATGAAGAAAAGAAATACAAGGTTATTAAAAAATTAGTAGAAACAAATGGAAACAAAAAAAGAGCAGCAATTAAATTAGGATGTACTCTTAGACACATCAATAGAATGATAGCAGGTTACAAAGAATATGGTAAAGCATTTTTTGTCCATGGAAACAGAGGTAGAAAACCAGCTCATGCTTTATCAGAAGAGCAAAAAACTGAAATTGAACAATTATATTTATCAAAGTATTTTGATTGTAATTTTACCGTATTTACAGAATTTCTAGCTGAAAGAGAAAATATATTTTTATCTGTAGATGAAGTAAGAGTTGTTTTAACAGATAAATATATTTTATCTCCTAGGACACATAAATCAACTAGAAAACGCATTAAAAAGCAACTATTACTTGATCAAAAGAAAGCTAAAACCAAATCAGAAAAAGAAAAAATACAAGCTAATATTGTTGCAGTTGAAGATGCTCATCCAAGACAACCAAGATGTCAATATTTCGGAGAAGAAATACAAATGGATGCTTGCATACATCCTTGGTTTGGTAATACAAAGCCCGCTCTACATGCAGCAATTGATGATTCAACTGGTAATTTAGTTGGGCTATATTTTGACAAACAAGAAACTTTAAATGGTTATTACAATGTTACTAAACAAATTCTTATGAAATATGGCATTCCTTACAAGTTTAAAACAGACAAAAGGACTGTATTTGAACACAAGAAAAAAGGCTCTTCTCTATTAGAAGAAGACACCTTTACACAGTTTGCTTATGCCTGCCACCAATTAGGCATACAGCTTGAAACAAGTTCTGTCCCTGAATTTAAACCTCGTATTGAAAG
>CALXNM010000034.1 GCA_944389745.1 uncultured Clostridia bacterium
GGATTTGTTGTATGTGCTGTATGTGGCTCTCCAGTTTTATAATCTATCATTTGTTCTGCATTTCCATGGTCTGCTGTAATTAGCATTACACCATCGTTGTTTCTTATTGCTTCTACTACTTTTCCTACACATCCATCTATTGTTTCAATTGCTTTAATTGCTGCATCTAAACTTCCTGTATGTCCTACCATATCTGGATTAGCATAATTTAGTATTATACAATCATATTTTCTAGAATTAATTGCTTCTAATACTTTATCAGTTACTTCAACCGCACTCATTTCTGGTTTCATATCATATGTTTCAACTTTTGGTGATGGAACTAAAATTCTATCCTCTCCTGGATATTGTTTTTCTTCTCCACCATTAAAGAAAAATGTTACATGAGCATATTTCTCGGTTTCTGCAATTCTTAATTGTGTTAATCCTTTTTTACTTATATATTCACCAAAAGTATTTTTTAATGTTTCTGGTTTAAATGCTATTTTTACATTTGGCATTGTTTCGTCATATTGAGTAAAGCATACATAATCTAAATCCATTTTTTTAGTTTCAAATTCATTAAAATCTTTATCAACTATAGCTCTAGTAAGCTCTCTTGCTCTATCTGGTCTAAAGTTAAAGAATACAACAGAGTCATTATCTTCTATTGTTGCTATAGGTTCATTATTTTGACAAATAACTGTTGGTTCAACAAATTCATCAAATACTTCTTTTTGATATGAACCTTCTATAGCAGCTACTGCTGAAGTAGCTTTTATTCCTTCACCATTAACAATGGCATCATAAGCTTTTTGTACCCTATTCCATCTTTTATCTCTATCCATAGCATAAAATCTACCTGAGATACTCGCTATTTTTCCAACACCTTTTTCTTTTATTTTTTCTTCTAGTTTCATTATATAGCTTTCACCAGAAGTAGGTGGTGTATCTCTACCATCCATAAAGCAATGTACATATACATTTTCAAAATCTTTTCTTTTTGCAAGTTCTAATATTGCATATA
Source organism: uncultured Clostridia bacterium (assembly GCA_944389745.1). Taxonomy (GTDB): domain Bacteria; phylum Bacillota; class Clostridia; order TANB77; family CAG-508; genus CALXVA01. The sequence goes on from CALXNM010000034.1 coordinate 1,007, forward strand.
AATGACGAATATGACTATGTACTCCTCCATCTGATAATAATCCTAAAATATGTAATTTAGAATTATGTTTTTTACAATTTTCAATTGCTTCTACTAATTCAGGATTACTAAAGAAATCTCCATCTTCTATTGATTTAGTAATTCTTGTCAACTCTTGATATACAATTCTTCCAGCACCTATATTAGTATGACCAACTTCTGAATTCCCCATTTGTCCATCTGGTAAACCAACATTTAGTCCACTAGTGTACATTTTTGTTGTTGGGCATGTTTTCATAAGCTTATCAATGTTTGGTGTGTTAGCTAGCTTTACTGCATTTCCTTTATCATTTTCATTTATTCCAAATCCATCTAATATCATTAGCATTGTAACTTTTTTGTCCATATTCCTAATCTTCTCCATTTCTATTACAAATTTATTAATTGCTAATTATTAAAATTTACAATTTTGGCAAATTCATCTGATTTTAAACTTGCTCCTCCTACTAATCCACCGTCTATATCAGACATTGAAAATAGTTCTTTGGCATTTGAAGATTTTACACTTCCACCATATTGTATTATAACCTCTTCTGCTACATTTTGTCCATATATATTCTCAATTTTGTTTCTTATAGCTTTTGTCATTTCATTTGCATCTTCTGCAGTTGCTGTTTTGCCTGTTCCAATTGCCCAAATTGGTTCATATGCAACAATTGTATTTTTTACTTGTTCATCAGTTAAACCTTCTAAAGCTTTTTCTATTTGGTTTGTTACTATTTCGTTTGCTTTACCAGCTTCTCTTTGTTCTAATGTTTCTCCTACACAAACAATTGGTTTTAACCCATATTTAAATGCTGCCTTTATTTTTTTATTTACAGTTTCATCTGTTTCAGCAAAATATTGTCTTCTTTCAGAATGTCCAATTATTACATATTCTACACCAATAGATTTAAGCATTGGTCCAGATATTTCCCCTGTATATGCTCCTGATTCTTCAAAATGCATATTTTGTGCTCCTATTTTTATATTTGTATTTTGAGCAACTAACAAACTATAAAATAAATCTGTATAAGGAACACATAAGATAACTTCATTTTCTGTATCTTTTACAAGTGGTGTTAATTCATCTATCATTTTTATAGCTTCATTTGGAAGCATATTCATTTTCCAATTGCCTGCAATTACTTTTCTTCTCATATCTTTCTCCTTTTCTAAATGATAAAATAACTTATTACAGAGTTATTTCTAGGCAAGAAATACAGTAAAAATATCTATATTTCTCCCCTAGAAAATTATTACTTTTATATATTATTTTTCCATTCCACTTCTGTTAGGATTTTCTTTTGAATCTACTTCTTTGCTTTCATCAGGTATAGTTTTTTCATCTTTATCTGTTAAGCAAACTAATCCTGGTAATTGTTTACCTTCTAATAATTCTAAAGATGCTCCTCCACCTGTAGAAATATGAGTAAATTTATCTTGTAATCCTAATTTCTTTATAGCTGCTACAGAGTCTCCTCCACCAACTATAGAAACTGCACCATCTTCTGCTGCAATTGCTTCTGCAACCTTTTCTGTACCTATGCAGTATTTATCAAATTCACAAACACCAAGTGGTCCATTCCATAATATTGTTTTTGCTCCATGTAATTCATTTGCAAACTTCATGAATGTTCTTGGTCCAATATCTAATCCTTGGTAACCATCTGGTATTTTGTCAGAATCAACTATCTTGTCTGGAGTATCATTTGAAAACTCAGTAGTTACACGAGTATCTTCTGGTAATACAAGTTTTACGCCTGTTTCATCTGCTTTTTGCATAATTTCTTTTGCTTCATCTATTTTATCATCTTCACATAGTGAATCTCCTATTGAAGCACCTTTTGCTTTTAGAAATGTATATGCCATTCCTCCACCTATTAATATTTCATCAACTTTATCTAATAGGTTATTTATAACTCCTATTTTATCAGATACTTTTGCTCCACCTAAAATAGCAACAAATGGTTTTTTAGGATTTTCCAATGTTCCATTTAAGAATTCTATTTCTTTTTCCATTAAAAATCCTGCAACTGCCTCATCAACATGATGAGCAACACCTTCTGTAGAGCTATGAGCTCTGTGAGCTGTACCAAATGCATCATTTACATATATACCATCTGAAAGTGATGCAAGTTCAGTAGATAAAGTATCATCATTTTGTTCTTCTCTTGGATCAAATCTTACATTTTCAAGAAGAGCTACGTCTCCATCATTTAGTCCATCTGTAACACTTTTTGCACTTTCTCCTGTTACATCATTTGCGAATTTAACATTTGTAGCTAAAAGATCTGTTAATTCATCTGCAACAGGTTTTAAAGAATATTTTTCATTAACTTGTCCTTTTGGTCTTCCCAAATGAGAACATAATATAACTTTTGCTCCATGATCTCTTAAATATTGTATTGTTGGTAAAGCTGCTGTTATTCTAGTATCATCTGTAATTTTTCCATTTTCATCTAGTGGCACGTTAAAATCACATCTTACTAGAACTTTTTTGCCTTTAACGTCTACATCACGAACTGTCTTTTTGTTCATTAAGCCTCCATCCTTTCTTAATAAAATTTTATATTTGGCTTTAATATTATGATTTAAAATTACCTGCTACACTTTCTATTTCTTGTAATTCAAATCTATATTTTTGTTTTACATTTGGATATTTTTCATGGTCAACTTCTGATAAAAACATATCAATTGGTCTAATCCATAGACTATTATCTCCGTAGAGACGCCTATATACAACGTATTTTTCTTTTGTCTCGCTATGATTTGCTACATCCTCTACTAGATAATAATCTCCTTTGAAATGTTTGTATATTCCATGCATTTTTAATTTTCTTTCCATACATATTCTCCTACTAAATATGTTTCAATCATTATTTGTTCGCAATATACATAGCTAAATCAACTAATTTGTTTGAATACCCCCATTCGTTATCATACCATGCAACTAATTTTACAAATGTATCTGTTAAAGCAATTCCTGCTGCCGCATCAAATATTGATGTATGAGGATCACTTATAAAGTCTGAAGATACAACTGGCTCGTCTGTGTATTCCATTATACCTTTCATTTCATTTTCACAAGCTTTTTTAACTGTTGCACATATTTCTTCATATGTTGCAGGTTTAGCTAAATTACATGTTAAATCAACAACTGAAACATCAACTGTAGGCACTCTAAATGACATACCTGTTAATTTTCCGTTTAATTCTGGAATAACTTTTCCAACTGCCTTTGCAGCTCCTGTTGATGATGGGATGATATTTGCTGATGCTGCTCTACCACCTCTCCAATCTTTCTTAGAAGCTCCATCTACTGTTTTTTGTGTTGCTGTTGTTGAGTGAACTGTTGTCATTAAACCATCTTTAATTCCAAAGTTATCGTTTATAACTTTAGCAAGTGGTGCTAAACAGTTTGTTGTACAAGATGCATTAGATATAATATTCATATCTGGTGTATATGTTTCGTTATTAACTCCCATAACAAACATAGGTGCATCTTTTGATGGTGCTGATATAATTACTTTTTTAGCTCCTGCTTCTAAGTGAGCTTTAGCTTTATCCATAGTTGTGAATACTCCTGAACATTCTAATACATATTCAACTCCATCTGCTCCCCAAGGAATATTCTTTGGGTCCATTTCATTATATACTTTTATTTCCTTTCCATTTACTACTAGCTTTCCATCTTCTGCTGATATAGTTCCATTAAATCTACCATGAACTGTATCATATTTAACCATATACGCCATATAATCTGCTGCGATAAATGGATCATTTATTGCTACTATCTCAACTCCTTCTTTACTTAATGCTGCTTGGAATGCAAGTTTTCCTATTCTTCCAAAACCATTAATACCAATTTTAATTGACATAATAAATTCCTCCTTTTAAAATGTTTTTACATTTTTTATTTAGATTTCCTAAACACTAACATTTTATATCAAAACATCAAATAATTCAAGTCTTTATTGATAATTATACCAAAAATAGATTGTCTCACTTAACTTTTTCTTCAACGAATTTAAATAATTTAAATATTTAACATTAAGTTATTTATTAAAAGATAGCAACGTATATTTAGAAAATTTTTTTAGTGACGCGGTAGCGACCAAACGAGCCTTGGATAAGGCAAGTGCGAATTGGAGCAACCTAGCACAATTTTAAATTTATTTAAAATTGTGGTTAGATGGTTGCGACTAGCAAGTCACAAAAAAATTTTCTAAATATACGTTGCTATCTTTTTAATACTAATTCTTTTTATATTAATTATTTAAATCTCCATTTGACTTCCTAAAAAACTTGCTGCAGATTGTACAACCTTTTGTTCTACTTCTGACATTTTTGTATTTTTATCTTTTGCAAGTAATATTACTGTTCCTATTGTATCTCCATCAGATATTATTGGATATACTACTTGAGAATTATATCTTCTATCTTTACTTTCATTTTTTGTAATAGGTACTGAGATATCATTATTTTCTTTACTAGTATATCTTTCTTTATCTTCCATAATTCTTTCTAATTCACTACTTATGCTTTGTTCTAAAAATTCTTTTTTAGAACCACCTGATACAGCAATTACTGTGTCTCTATCTGTTATGCATGCTATATGTCCAGTTGTTTTTGCAAGTGTTTCTGCATATTCTGTAGCAAATTCAGAAAGTTCTCCTATTGGAGAGTATTTTTTTAATATAACTTCTCCTTCTTTATCTGTAAATATCTCTAAAGGATCTCCTTCTTTTATTCTTAAGGTTTTTCTAATCTCTTTAGGTATAACTACTCTTCCTAAATCATCTATTCTTCTTACAACACCTGTTGCTTTCATATTTTTCCTCCTTTTAATTTTTATGTCTATTCTTATTATCTCAAAAGAGGAAAATTTTATACATATTTTTATTCTTGCTCTGTATATCCGAAATTTGAATTATTTACATTTATTGGTTCATTTACTATTTCATTCACATTGTCATTTATTATCTCATTTACTGTTTCTTGTTCATTTATAATTTCATTTTTTCCTGCTTTTCTATATTCGTATATGATATTTTCAAGCTCATCAGCAAAATCTTGTAAAATAACTAATTTTATAGTAGGTTGCTTTCCGCTAATATAATCATCTATTACTTGTTTTAATTTTTCTAAATTAGATAGTTCAACTTGAAGATTTTCTCCATTTCTTTTTGCTCTATCCAACAATTTTTCTTTTATTGTTACTATATCCTCATTGCTAGCACATGATATTCTTTGGAACATTTGGAATACATCATAATATTTAAATATTGGAATATCCATACACTCTTTATCAAACTTATCATAGAATTGTTCCATTCTCATTGGAATATATTTAAATATTTCATCAGCTTTTTCTTTTAGCATTTTTTCTTTTAATTGTTCATTTATATTATTAAAGTATTTCAAAATTTCTTCCATATCTTCTGATCTTTCTTCTTCAATAGCCAAACTAGATAGTTCTTCTTCTACATTTGGACAATAGCTTGATGTTAATGAAGAAACATTCATTCCATTAAAGAATATACTTTTTATTGTTCTCATATCATAATCAATTAATCCTTTTTTTACAAAGTGTGAAAAATATGCAAATAATTTTACTACATTTATTAACTCTATATTGCCATTTTTTATATCTTCTAATACTTCTTTAATAACACTATCAAATTGATCATCTGCAATTTTCCAATATTCTTCTGTAAGAAGTCTTTTATATCCTGGTAGCTTATCTGTATCTACAGTATTTATTATAGCTTCCATGTCTCTTTTAAATATTTTCATATCAAATATACGTGTACGTACATATACTTCTATAAATTTAAAGAATCTATACTCAGCTTTAAAATTGTAATAATAGTTGTTATCAAATTCTTTTATATAAAATTGTCTATTATCCATAAATACTCTAGATGAAACAAGTATTGCTTTATACTCCTCATTATCATTTATATTTACAAATTTATCTTTTGTGATTTTTCCAGCTTTAATTTCAAAAGATATTGCTATTGTAAATATAAGCATTGTTTGTAATACTCTATGGTTAGTATTTGGATAAGACTTATTAACCATATCAAATATTTTCTTAAAATTAGTTAATGAATGTTTTAAAATTCTTAAATTCCTTGTACCACTTTTATTAAAAGTAGAAATTATTAAGTTTGTGTTTTCCCTTAAGAATCTTATTAAATCTGGGCAATTTTCATATCTCATTAGAAGTCCGTTTATAATATAGTTAAACTCCGGAACATATTCAAAAGTTTCGCCTATTAATTTTTCTTTTATTCTTTCATAATCATTTGCCTTATCAAAAACATATTCAATTGTATCTCTTATTCTTTCTACCATAGGTTTGTCTGTTTTTTCATTAAGCTTATTTTCTTTGTCTAAAAGATATGTTGCTATAAATGTTTTCATTTCTAGGTTGTTATTTTTTAATTTTGTAGATAATTCCTTTTCATTACAAATAATTATTGTTTTTATATGGTCATGTTCAACAAAATTGTTTATATAACCTAATATATCTATAACATCAACATTAGCTCTCTCTAAGTCGTCAAAGCATAATACTTTATCATCAGTAGAAAAGAATTCTGCATAATTAACTCTATCACCGTTTTGTGTTACACCAAAAAAGTTAGCCATGTCTAATCCTGTTTTAGCATATTCCGGTATGTTTTTAACACCACTAGCATCCATATATTTTTTTAGGTTTTTGTCCATTAATTGTGTAGTTTCAATAAATATCTTTTTACTGATTTCCTCTAAATTAGATATTCCATATAAAGACATGTAAATTGCAGTATATTTTTTTCCATTTAGTTGCATAGATTCTATTTTTGGTTTTATCTTATTATTCCAAAAATAAGTTTTTCCGCTTCCCCATTCACCATTAATCATTATAGCATAATCAGTATAATCTGATCTTATATAATCTAATATACTTTCTACTAAATCTTCCATATTCTTCTCCTTCTATATTAATCTTTTGCTAGTATTAGCACTCCTATTTTATTTACATCTGCTTTTATTAATTCTTTAATACATTCATTTATAGTTGCGCCTGTTGTATATATATCATCTAAAATAATAATATTCTTATTATTTATTCTTTGTTCATTTATGATTTTATATACATTTTTAACATTTTTCATTCTTTCTTTTTTATTTAATTTGCTTTGTACTTTATTATTATTGATTTTTATTAAAACATCAGAATAAAACTTTAAATTTAATCTTTTTGCCAATTCTTTCGCTATAAGCTCACTTTGATTATATCCTCTTGATTTCTTTCTAGTTTTGTGAACCGGAACTGGAATTATTATATCATAACTTTTTAAAAATTCACAACTTTTTTTATCTTCTATAATTATTTTGCTAAACATTCTATATAAATATGGCTTATCATTAAATTTATATTCTATTATTTTATTTCGTATTATTTCTTCGTATTTAAAAATGTAAAATTTTTGGATTTTTACATTTTTAATTTTTTTGTTATCATAGATATTTGTATTTTCTATTAAATTTATTTTATATTTTTCTATATCCTTTCCACACTTTCTGCACAAATATCCTTGTCCAATTATTTTACATATACCACAACTTGGTAAAAAAATATATTCGAGTAATTTTTCAAAAAGATACATAATCTCCTCCTAAAAAACCCCCGAATATTTATTTAACTTTTTTAATTATTATATTCTATCATTTTATAACAAAGTCCTGTATTTCTTTTCTTATTGTCCGCATTATTTATCATAAAATCAATAATATTTTTGTTTCCAATAATTATTAATAATTTTTTTGCTCTTGTCATCCCTGTATATAGTAAATTTCTTGTAAGCAACATTGGTGCTGTTTGTGATATTGGCATAATAACCACATCAAACTCACTACCGTTGTGCCTTATGTACTGTTATTGCATATGCATGTTCAATTTGTTCTAACTCATTAAATCCATACCAAACTTCTTTGTCATCGTCAAATTTTATTTTTATTTGTTTATTAAAATCATCTATAGACATTATTGTTCCAAACTCGCCATTAAATACTCCACTTCCACTTTCAAAAGTTTTACCTCTTTTTTCCCAATAAATATCATAATTATTTTTAATTTGCATTATCCTATCGCCTTCACGATAAACACTTTCTCCAAATTTTCTTTCTTTTTTAGTCTCTGATGATGGATTTATTGTTTGCTGTAGTGTTTTATTTAATTCTTTTGTACCAAGTTCTCCTTTTTTCGTAGGTGTGATAATTTGAATACTTTTAAAGAAATCATAATCACCATAATTTTTAAGCCTATCACTGCTTAAAGTTAATATGTTATATAATATTTTTTCTTTATTTTTTTCATTAATAAAGAAAAAATCATCTAACAATTCTTCATCTTCTAAATCTTCTATTTCTTCCTTTGTTATAAAGAATTTACCTTCATTTACTCTATGTGAGTTTACTATTATTTTGCTTTTTGCAGCCTGTCTAAAAATTTTATTTAAAGTGATTGTAGTAATTTGCTCAGATTCTATAATATCTTTTAAAACATTTCCAGGGCCTACAGAAGGAAGCTGATCTATATCGCCTACTAGTACAAGTTTAGTTCCTTTGTAAAGAGCCTTACATAAATAATTCATTAGAAACAAATCTACCATTGATGTTTCATCAACTATAACTATATCTCCATCTATAGGTGCCACAGAAATATCGGTAGTTATATTTTGATTATCATCAGAAATCTTACCAATTTCTAATAATCTATGCAAAGTTTTTGCTTCTTCCCCTGTTGCTTCTGTCATCTTTTTAGCAGCTCTTCCAGTTGGAGCACATAATACCGGTTTCATTCCATTATGCTTATAAATTTCAATTATAGTTCTTATAATTGTTGTTTTACCTGTACCAGGACCACCAGTTATTACACATACATTGTTATCATTTATAGCTTTAATAGCTTCTTGTTGTTTATCAGAAAGTTCTATATTAGAAAGCTTTTCAAATAATTTTAATTCTTTATCAAACTTATCTATTTTTTTAATATTTTTATAATTATCTAATTCTATTATTGTTCTTGCAACATTTCGCTCTGCATTATAATATGTTTGAAGATACACCCATTCATGCTCATCTCTTTCTTCTAATACAATTTCTTCTTTAGCTTTCATATTTATAAGTACATCTTCAATATCATCTTCACTCACATTTAAAAGTTGTTTTACAAATTCAATTAAATTTTCGTATATAGTGCAACAATGTCCATTATATGTCATTAATGTTAATGAATGCTTTATCCCACTTCTAATTCTTTTTTCATTGTTATAATCTATCCCAAGCTCTAGTGCTATTTTATCTATTTGATTAAAATTAACTTTACCAGCTAAATCAACTAAAATATATGGATTTTCTTCAATCTTATCAATAGCATTTACTCCCAGCTCTTTATATATTTTTTCTGCACTTTGAGGTCCTATTCCAAACTTGTCCAAAAAACCTACTAATTGCCACATTTCCCATTGTTCTATAAAGGTATTTGCTATTTCTATAGCTTTTTCTTCAGTAATACCTTTAATGTTTGCAAGCTTTTCTGGTTCAAACTTAAAAACATTAATAGTGTCTTCACCAAAAGTTGTAACTATTTTTTTAGCAGTAGCAGGTCCTATACCTTTAATCCCACAATTAGCTAAATATCTTTCCAAAGTTTTAGCAGTTTTTGGCATCATTTTTTCAAAAGTATCTACCTTAAATTGCCTACCATACTCTTGATGTTCCACAAATTTTCCACTAAGTTTAAGAGTATCTCCAATATTAATAAATGGTAGATACCCTACTATTGTTAGCTCATCTTCATCTTCCATATTTATAACTGCTATAACATAACTATTCAATTCGTTTTTATAGATAATATCAATAACTTCGCCTTGTAATTCCAATTTTGTACCTCTAAAGAATTTAATTATATCTCTTTTTATTATGTCCTTGATTATATCACAACAGTATTTATTTTACAACTTTATCTAATTTGATTCCTTTACACTTTCTATAACTTCTTTGCAATCTTTCCAATTTATGAATTTTATAGATTTATAATCTTTGCTTAATTTAGAAAGTATTTTCATTGTTTCATCTGTTGAATCTAAATCTACAACAATTATATCTTTTATCTCCTCTTCTTTACCATACATCATCCTAAAAAGAAATGTACGTAAAAATCCCTCTATCGTATTTTCCTGATTTTTCGCAGCAATTATAACATAAATACCATCTGATTTAAATTTTGTATATGTAAAAATATATATGATATTTTTTATAATCTCAAATAAACCATATAAAGCAAGTACCCAAAAAATTCCGTTTAATATAAAGTCTAACATATTAAACCTCCTCACAATTCTTATATTTATATATTATATGATTTATTTTTCTTTTTTGTTATTTGCAATTGAGGACGGGCTTGTTTTGCCAAAAAAAAGACGTCATAATTTTATAAATTATAACGACTTTTATATATTTTACAAACTATATTAATTACTAAACTAATTGTAACATAACAACTTCTGCTGCATCTCCGTTTGCGATTTCCAAGTTTTAATATACGTGTATATCCTCCAACTCTTCCTTCGTATTTAGGAGCTATTTCATTAAATAATTTTGCTACTAAATCAACATTGTTTCCTTCTGCATCTTTTACTTTATTAACAGTTTTCATTATTTTTCTTCTAGCATTCATTCTTGATGGCATATCTTTTTGTCTTTTTTCAGTAGTTTCTTCTTTAACTACTTTTAGATACTCCTTACCGTTCTTGCTTTTTACAAGTTCAGTAACTTTATTTCCTTTACTATCAAGTTTTGCTTTTGAAACTTTAACTTCTACTGTTTCGAAATTATCTTTTTCTTTTACAGCTAAGGAAATTAAACTGTCAGCTATAGCTTTTACTTCTTTGGCTCTTGCTTCAGTTGTTTTTATTTCACCATGTAATATTAAATCAGTAACTTGTGATCTTAGCATAGCTAATCTAATATCTGTTGTTTTACCTAATTTTCTATTAGTTGCCACTTTGTATTCCCTCCTCTTAACTTTAGCTTCTATTTTATTTCTTTATTCTTCATCTTTTCTAAAATTTAGACCTAAAGCATGTAGCTTATTTGTAACCTCATCTAATGATTTCTTTCCTAAATTTCTAACCTTCATCATTTCTGCTTCAGATTTATTTGTTAAATCTTCTACAGTAGATATTCCGGCTCTTTTTAAGCAATTGAATGATCTTACAGATAACTCTAAATCTTCAATTGACATTTCAAGAACTCTTTCTTTCTTGTTTTCTTCTTTTTCAACCATTACTTGAGTGTTTTTAGCTGTTTCTGATAAGTCTATAAATAATTCTAAATGTCCAGTCATAACTTTTGCTGCAAGACTTAAAGCCTCATATGGTTTTAAACTTCCATCTGTCCAAACTTCTATTGTTAGTTTATCATAGTCAACTCTTTGACCTACTCTAGTATTTTCTACTGAGTAATTTACTTTCTTAACTGGTGTATAGATAGAATCTATTGGAAGTACCCCAATTGCTTGATCTGGTTTTTTATTTTTCTCAGCATTATTATATCCTCTACCCATATCTGCTGTTAGTTCCATCTTTAGTGTTCCACCTTCTGAAACTGTTGCTATATGTAAATCTGGATTTAATATTTCTACTGT
>CALXNM010000035.1 GCA_944389745.1 uncultured Clostridia bacterium
AATTTAGCACTAATTCTATTAAAAATTAGTGCTAATGTTAAAAAAATTTTGGGACATTTTCAAAAATGATTGACATTCTTATCTTTTCTAATTCTTATTATTAATAAAATTACTACTATTATGCTTAATATTATTCCAACCCACATAATTATTTTGTCTTCTAACTCTTTCTTTTCATTTTCTTCTTTTATTTCTTGTTCATTTTCATCTAGGAAACTATCTTCACCTGTACTATTTATTTTTTCTATTATATTTTTAGATTCATTAATCGTTTGTTGCTTGTTTTCTTCATATTCTTTTTCTTCTTCCTCATTTCTTTTATATACATTTAGTTTATATACTTTTTGAGTGATTTCATTTTGAGCAGTTACTAAAATTTCTATTATATTTTCTCCATATTTTAAATTTTCATTATTCTTTATTTCTACCTTTGCTTTCATATTTTCCGGTATCGCTAATATATTTAGTTTTTCTTCAGTATTACTTATTTGTAGATTGTATTCTGTTACATTTTCTTTGTATTCTGGAGTTATCTCATAATTTTCTATTGCCAAGGTTTCTAAATTAGTATTTGCTTTTTCCTTTTGGTCTGTTTTTGTGACATTTATAATATATTTTTTACTTTCACTACCATTTTTTACTGTGATTGTAATTTTATTTAACCCATCCTTTAAATTTTCATTTCCACTAATTTTTACGTTGGAACCACTATTTTCAGGTGTTGCTGTAACCTTTATATTATCTGTATTTTCATCAACGATTATATAATAGTCAGTTATATTTGGATTAAAGCCTGGAACTATTCCCTCCTTATCTAACCTCATTACTTTTAAATCTAGACTATTGGTGTTGTCTGAATTTTTTGCTGTCTTTTCCTCTTTATTTTTTTCACTAATTTCTATTTCTGTTGTAGTCTGATTCATGTTAATTTCATTTCCGTTTTCATCATATATTTCTCCTATTATTGTAAAAGATGCTATTCCAGTATTCTTTGATTTGAAATTTAGGTTCAATAAATTTTCTAATTTTTTATTTTGTCCATCTTCAGAAATCCAAGTATATATTATTCTGTTTCCTATAATATTTATATTATCCATTTTAGTTAAACATTCCAGTTTTTCATTATCAAAATATATCCAAATTGTGCCTGCAGCAGCAGAAGTATTACTGTTTCCAATATTCAAATAAAAATCTTCTCCTACTCCAATTTCAGTTTTACTTAATTTTATATTAACTGCATTTTCAGCATTTGATTTTATGCTTAATATATCTAGTAAAATTATTAAAACCAAACAAATAGTGATTAATATTTTTCTTTTCACTATATATTCTCCTTTTCACCCCAAAAATTATTGTTCTAGATTTTGTATTCCTAATATATGCCTTTGTATTAACAAGCAATCTACTGAACTAGGATTTTTATTGTTTTTTCTTACGTTTCCTGCTTTTACATAAATACTACCTAATTTTTCTATTTCTAGTATATGTCTTTGTAGAACTAATAAATCTATACTATTTATTTTTCCATCTCCATTTACATCTCCATATAATAAAACTTCATATTCAATTATAGGATTTTGCCCATCTAAAATTTTTATTTTACTACCAGTTCCAACTAAACTCTTGCCTTCAATTTTTTCGTCATTTTTATTGTATATTTCTATACTATAATTTGTGTTTATTTTGTTTATTATTTTTTCTACAGTATTATTTTTATTCTCTAATCCTGAAATAATATTATTAGTTATATCTAATGATTCATCAAATACTATTTCATCATCTTCTAATTTTTTTATAACATTAATTTTTATAGTTTTAGTCACATTATTATCTCCACTAATTTTTATGTTTGTAGTTCCCACTTTTATTCCTGTTACAATTCCTTGTTCACTTACTTTTGCTATATCCTGATTTTCTGATAAATATGTTAATTCCTTATTATCTGCATCATCCGGAACAAGCATAGGATTTAAATTAATTTCATCACCTTCTTGTATTATATATGTGTCTAAACTTGTTATTATATCTGTTAAAGGTGTAACAACTTTTATAGTAACCGAGTCACTTACTCCATTTTTTGCTTTTGCATATATTTTTGTTTCTCCTGATTTTACTCCTAATATATATCCATCTGAACTAACTGTTGCAATACTTTCATTATCAGAAGAAAGCTCAATTGCATCTAAAGATGTGTCCTCTGGCTCAATTTTAATATTTAATTTAATTTTTTCTCCTTTATTTATAGTATTTTTATCAACACTTAATTCTATATTGTCAACTTGTACTTCTGGTACTTCTTGTACATATTCTCTAAATACAAATCCGACCATACCATTTTGTAGTTTAACTCTGTCCCATAATTCACCACTTTGTTTTCCTTTTGCTATTCTTATCATTTCTTCACCTGATTGTAAACTGGTTAAAACTTCATATGATGTTCCAGGGCCAGTTCTTACATTTAGTGTTGTTTGAACATTTGCAAATACTTCTGTATTGTCTTTTTCAAAATCGTTTTCAGAAATTGCCGGGCTTAAGCATGGCAGTTCTGGCATATTTTCATATATTGGTATTATAAATGACATAGAAGAGTCTAATAAATTGCTATTTTTATACCCTGTATATATTAATTTTGACTCACTATATGGTGCTAAAACATTTGTCATATATTGATGCCAAAATAATTCTCCTCCTTCTGTATCATTTACATGAAATTTTTGAAGATATATTGTATTTTGTCCCAAATTAATATAGCTAGAGCCTATAAATATTGCGCCTCCAGTTATCGCTCTTGCCTTGGTATTCCAAGGTATTAAATATTTATTTTTTGTTTCTGTAGATGCTCCTTTTCCATCTTTTGCATACTTTAAACCATTTATTATAGCTCCCATTGGTTCTGATGAACTGGTTGCTCCTATATTATAGAAATTATACAAACCTTCATAGCCTGAAACTTTTCCACTTATTGAACTATGCGATAAAAAAGGACCTACTTCTTGTTTGATTCTTGAAGCTAGATGAAACGCACTTACTTTTGAAGTTTTGGCTGCAGATAGTATAAGGTCAGAATATTCTTTATCGGTTACTATATTTTGACCATTAGAATTTAAATATTCAACTGTTTTATTATAAAATTCAGTTCCGTATAATATTTTTTCTATCGATGTCTTTGTATTTGTTTTACTATTATATGATAGTTCTTCAAACTGAAATACTCTTACACTATTTAAAAAATTACGTGTGTCCATCGCAAACTCAACCGCTTCTCTTGAAGAATCTACCCATCCACTATCAACTTCTACATTATATTCACCTTTTTTAGTGTTTTTCCAACTATCACTATATGATTTTGGTACTAAATTTTTTCCAAAAATATTTTCATTATCTATAACATAATTCCAATCTAAATTTGTATATAAAGCTTTAAAATCCCAATTAGGATATTGTTTTTTTAATTCTTCTATATATGGAGCTATATTTTCTGGGAATTCACTTGAAACATACATTTCTGTTTTAGCCACATTCTTATTTATTAAAATAAAAGAAATTGCAATAATAGTAACTATTGCCATAATAATTATTATAACTTTCTTTTTCATACTCCTCCTTTTTCTGCACTATAATTTTCTTGCTTTTACTATAATTCTTTTTCTTGAGTAATCACTACATGTAATTAACGTAAGTTCTACTTTTCCATCTGTTTGTTGTGATAATGTTTCTGTGTCTTTTGGCTCTACTTTATATACATCATAAACAGTATAAGTTATTTTTCCATTAATATTGTCTGTTAAATTTATGTTATCTCCTTTTTCAAGTTTTATAATGTTATTAAACATATTTTTCTTATTGTAATTATGTGCAGCAATACAATAATTACCTATTTCATTTGGATTTGGTCCAAAATATTTTGTTGGACATATCCACATTGCTTCTTCATCATAATCTTCAAAAACATATGTCTCTAAATTTATTTTTTCTATCTCTAATTTTGCAGAAACTTTATATCCTTGATATTCGTCTGGCAATTTTTCCATCTCTTTATTTTTCTTTATACTATTTTGCACATTATTTTCTTCATCTATAATATTTTCCATAACATTATTAACTATATTAGTTGGTCCGTTTTCAAGTATAGCCTCTCTATATATTCCATATACTACATTTCCTATGAATACTCCAATTAATAATATGACAAATAACTTTATTATGTTTTTTATCATATAATTGCTGTTTTTCCTTTCTATGTAAGCTTCTATATAAATAGAAGCTTACATTATTTTTCCTTTTTATAATTTTTTGTTACTACATATCCAGACACAAGTATTGATAATACAGCCAAAATGTATCCATATCTAGTCATACCTGTTTTAGGTAATTCTTTTGGTAAATTTTCTTCTGTATTATTGTTTAAATTATTTTTATTATCTGTTCCTTCTGTAACTTGATTATTATTCTCATTATTATTTTGTTCTTCATTTTGTGCAGTGTTTTTATCTACTACATTTATTGAAAATTCTTTTTCTACTATCACTTGATCAGTGTTATCTTTATCTAACAAGCTAAATTTTATTTTATACTCTCCTACTTTATCAAAGTTTCCAGTCATTAATAATTCATGCTTTACATTTTTTCCACCTAAAGAATAACCTGATGTAGCTCCAAATCCATCTTGTAATATATCTACTTCCTGGCTTGCTCCATCTATTGCTGTTAATTTAATATTTGAATTTTCTGGTCTACTTGTAATTTCAGCTTTTAACATTACATTATCATAATTTCTCCCCATATTAGATGTTGTTAGTAGTGTTAATTCTTTTGCTTCATTTTCCACAACTCTCCCACTATAATTTAAATTAAGTTTATAGTCTTCGTATTTTGGCTCAACTGTAACTTCTTTTTCTATTGCACTAGTAATATCATCATATTCTTGAGAAGCATCAGCATTTGCCAAACCTTCCGCCGTAACAGAAAAATTTGTTGGATTAGTTGTAGTTAAACTTTCTTTTGCTTTAAAAGTTACAGACATATTTGTTCGTGGATTTGTTCCTCCTGAACTATCATAATAAGTAACTCTAACTCTTGTCCCATTATCATTTGGTGTTCCACCTTCTGCACTTACATATTCAAAAATACTATTATCATATGCAACATCGAATGTATATGCTCCTAAATCTGTTCCAAAATTAATAGTAACCTTTACCTCTTCTCCCGGAACAATTTTAGATTTACTTGTACTTACATCTACAGAGCCTAAAGGAACTGATGCCGCATATATATTTATTTGTAATAAAAACAAAACTAATATTAAAGTTATAAAAAAAGTTAATATTTTCTTTGTCATAAGCGTCCTTTCTCCATTAATTCTAATATTGAAAAAATCGGTTTAATGGCACCTTTCATTTTTTCAATATTATTATGTGAAAATTTTTTTATTTTATTTTTCCATTTTTTTGAACATTTGAACAAAAAAATAACACATATAAAAATATGTGCTACTTTTATCTATTTTTTTACTTAATTCATTTCATTTATTATAGTTTTAAATTGTGCTTCAGTTAATCTTCCTTCATGTTTGGTATATTCTACATTTCCTTCATCATCCATTTCTTGTTTGAAAGAATCTGAATCCCCATAATATACATATGGAGTACCATCACTATTCACAAAAACTTCTGCTGGAGCATCTGTTATTTCATAATAATTTGTAAGCTTACTATTTAAGTCAAAATCAACCATTTGAATAACCGCTTTATTTTCATATCTTTCTGCCATTTTTTCTATTGTAGACTTAAAATCTTCATCATTATCGTCTACAAAACATAGTATTATAGGCAAACCTTTTTGCTTAATATAATCCATGCTTACACTCATATTTTCTCCTGTAACTACGTCAATATCAGGAAGTGCTACTTTTGTTTCGCTGGTTTGTTCTGAAAGCATATCCTCACTCATTATCTCATTATTTTGTTCACTTTCAGAATCCATTGTAAAAAATTTTACGCCTAACACTATTAGAACTATCAAAATTACAATAATTATAAATATTAATACTTTTTTCTTCATTGTTATCTCCTTTTCTAAAAATTTTTTCTTTTGATTTTTTATTTAATAATTTCATTTAAATAATAGCATTAATGTAAATCTTATGTCAATAATTTTTTATGTAGTTATAATATTTATTTAATTTTCTTTTATTTTTCTTAAATTATTATATACCTCATATGTAATTTCTACATCTTTTAAACCTCTATGTGCGCCTTCATAACTAACATTGAACAAATTTGCTAAAGTTCCTAATTTATAATTAATGCTATTCGGAACTAATTTTCTTGCCATCCACATAGTATCTACATAATCATTATTCAAATTATAATTTAAATATTTCTTACAATTATAACTTAAAAATCCTAAATCAAATGTTACATTATGACCAATTATTATATTTTCGCCTGTAAAATTTATAAAATCTTTTAATACATCACTAATTTCTTTACCAGTTTGTAGCATTTCATCAGTAATGCCTGTTAATCTAGTTGTAAATGGTGCTAAAATTTTATCAATTTTTATAAGTTGATCATATTTATTGATAATTTGATTTTTCACTACTTTTATTGCACCTATTTCAATAATATCGTCTTTAACTGGTGAAAATCCAGTTGTCTCAATATCTATTAAAACATAATCATCTACAAATTTGTTTAAATTAATTCCTTTACTTTTTTCTGCTTTTTTTATATCAATGTTTCCAAATATATCAAAACTTACTTGGCTGTTTTTATCTTCTATTTTTTTATTATTATCTCTATGTTTATAATTATACATCTTAAATTCTCCAATTCTTTCTTTTTACGTTTTTCTATTTTATCATAAAATTTACTTTTTTACATGTTTTTTATATATTTTTTTAATTTTCAAATTCTTTTGATAGTTTTTTTATTGCTTTAGTCTCTATTCTAGACACATATGAACGGGATATTCCCATCATTTCTGCGATTTCATGTTGAGTTTTTGGTTTAGAACCATCTAATCCAAATCTAAGTTCTATAATACATCTTTCTCTTTGTTTTAATATTTCTTTCATTTTTTTATATAATTTTTTTATTTTAAATTTTAAATCAACTTCTTCTTCTATACTTCTTTCATCATTTTCCAAAACTTCTTGTAGTACAACTGTGTTACCATCCTTGTCATTTCCTATTGGATCTTCTAGATATACTTCTGAATTTAGTTTTTTTGTACTTCTCAAATGCATTAATATTTCATTATCTATACATCTTGCTACATATGTAGCAAGTCTTACGCCTTTAGATGACTCAAAACTGTTTATTCCTTTTATTAATCCTATTGTACCTATAGAAATTAAATCTTCTTGATCTACCTTTGCTGTACTATACTTTTTAGTTATATGTGCAACTAATCTTAAATTTCTTTCTATTAATATGTTTTTCGCTTCTTCATCTCCTTCTTTCATTTTTTCTAAATAATGCTTTTCTTCTAATGCTGATAATGGCTCAGGAAATAAATTATTATTAGATATATATCCTAATAGAAATACAGCTGATTTTAAAAACTCTATAAACCCAATAATCCCTAAACTTCCGCAAAAACTAGTAAACATAAATGCACCTCCAATTGCCTTATACATAAATTATATGTAATCGTTAACCGAAAGTGCATGACCTTATAAATTTAGAATTGTACTATTTTTATTCTATATTTCTTAAGTAATATTTTTTTATAAATTACATATTTTTATAATATAAAATTAAGGAATGGAATGATTTTTATTGATAACTAGATTTTTTATTGGAATATTATTAGGTTCTGGTGCCATCTTGCCCGGTATTAGTAGTGGAGTTATTTGTGTTATTCTTGGAATGTATGACAAAATCATTAATTCAGTTACAAATTTATTAAAAGATTTCAAAACCAATTTCAATTATCTTTTTCCATTAGTTATGGGTGGAGTAATTGGTGTTTTTTTAATAGGTAATATTTTGCAAACATTTTTAACCACTTTTCCTATGCAAACTAAATTCTGCTTTATAGGCTTAATTTTAGGGTCTATTCCAGTTCTTTTTAAAAAAATAAATTCAGAGCATGTTTTTAAAGCAAGATATTTATTGTTTGCTTTAATCGCATTTATTATTGGCTGTGTTTTAGTTGTAATTGAAGATAAATTAAACATTAATTTTAACAGTACAATATCTATTCCATATCTTATATTGTCTGGCTTCTTAATGTCTATTGGAGTTATTGTACCTGGCATAAGTAATACTCTTATTTTAATGTGTATAGGTGTTTATCCGGTTTACTTAAACGCAATTACCACTTTGAATTTTAATATTTTACTTCCAATGGGAATTGGTTTAATTATTGGCTCGATTATATTTATTTTTATTATGAAAATATTATTTAAACATTTTTATATGCCTACATATTACTCTATTATCGGATTTACATTAGGTAGTATATTAGTACTATACTCTCCTCTTAAATTTGATTTAGTAAGCATCATATCTGTTCTATTACTAATATTTGGATTTAAAATTGCGAATAAACTGGAAAGAATAAGTTAAAAACCTTTCTCACAAAAAGGACCGGTTTAAGGAAACCGGTCCTTTTATTTTGTATTTATTTAGTTTTCTTTCTTCTTAAAATCCAACCATTTTCACATTTTATAGGTAATTTCATTTTTATGCTTTGTCCTGCTTTACCAGGATTTACGCAGTCTACTTCCTCATCTGTATCAGTATCCCAAAGTTTTTCTATTGTAAACTCTACTGGGGTAATATCTCCTGGTACTAAAATTTCCATTATATCTCCAACAATAAGTTTATTTCTAATCTCCACAACGGCTTTATCGCTATTATCATATCCTAATACTTTTCCACCAAATTCATAATCTGGATTATATTGTTTACCTTCATATTCTTGAAAGTCCTTGTTATTTCTGTCATTAAAATAAAAGGTTGTAAGTCCTCTTGTTTTAGTCTTCTCAAGCTCTTTTAAATATTTTGTATAATCATAATGCTCTGGATTTTTCATATAGTCATCTATTGCATTTCTATAACTATTTACTACACTCGCTAAATAATATTCTGTTTTTAATCTTCCTTCAATTTTTAAACTATCTATTCCCATTTCTATAATTTCAGGCACTTCTTTTATTAAGCATAAATCTTTTGAAGAAAATATATATGTACCTTTTTCATCATGCTCCACTGGCATTAAATTGCCTGGATTATTATGTTCTTCTACATATACATTATATGCCCATCTACAGCTTTGAGCACAATCTCCTAAGTTTGCACTTCTTGAAGCCAAAAAGTCACTTAAAAAACATCTTCCTGAATATCCAAAACATATTGCTCCATGAACAAATATTTCAACCTCTAAATCTTCTGGTTTTTTATTCATCAATTCTTTTATTTGTTCTTTATTCATTTCTCTGCCAAGTATTACTCTTTTAGCTCCATTTTTATACCAGAAGTTTGCTGAATGATAACTAATAGTATTTGCTTGTGTACTTACATGTATATCTACATCTGGTGCATATTCTTTTAGAATTTCTATAACTCCTCCATCAGAAGCAATTATTCCATCAACTTTTAATTCATTTAACATTTTTGCTTGTTTTTTTATTTCTTCATAATATTCATCCCAAGCATATATATTAATTGCTGCATATACTTTTTTACCTATACTATGAGCATATTTAATTGTTTTTTCTAAATCATCATCATTAACTTCTGCTCTACTTCTTAATGATAAAGCCCCTGTTCCGCAGTATACTGCATCTGCGCCATATAAAAATGCTGTCTTTGCTTTTTCAAATGATCCTGCTGGAGCTAATAATTCTGGTTTTTTCATATTATTTTTCTTTCCTTTCTTATTTTAATCTTTCATCAAAGTATCCACTTATCTCCTCTAAACCATCAAAATTAGCATGTCTTACAATATCATAAGCCACTATAGCAACTGAATTTGCTAAATTTAATGACCTTAAAGTAGGTCTCATTGGTATTCTAATTGTTTTATCAATATATTTTAATAATACATTTTCTGGTAAACCTTTGGTTTCTTTTCCGAAAAGTGCAAATACTTCATCCATTTCTTCATATTTTGGTTCTGAATATACATGTTTTCCTTTTGTAGTTACAAAAAACATATTATTTTCTTCAGGTTTGTATTTTTCTAAAAATTTTTCAAAAGATAAATGCTCTTCTATGTCTAATTTATCCCAATAATCAAGCCCTGCTCTTTTTACTGCCTTTTCAGATATGCTAAATCCTAATGGATATACTAAATGAAGTTTAGCTCCTATTGCAGCACAAGTTCTTGCTATATTTCCTGTATTTTGTGGTATTTCTGGTTCTACAAGTACTATATTTAATTTCATATTATTTTTTCTCCTTCTTTTTTTGCGACATATCTATTATACTACTTTTTTATCATAAAGAAAAGACTTAGGAATATAGTATTTTAAGCACTTTTTTAATTTTCTATTAAGATAATTTACTTTTATATAAAAATTTGGTATTATATATATCGTACATTATGAAAGGAATTAATTAAGATGGAGAAGGCTATGGAATCAGATAATGATGCTAAAATTGAAACAAAAGATAACAAACAAATATCAGCAAAAAAAGTAGCAAATAAGGACAGAAAAAAATTACCTAGGATATATTTATATTTTATATATTTCCTAATTTTTGCTTTCATAGGTTGGCTTTTAGAAACAGCATTTAGTTTTTATTCTTTAGGTCACTTTACTAAAAGAGGGTTTTTATATGGACCATTATGCCCTATCTATGGTTGGGGGGCTCTTATACTTATTATGTTTTTTAGTACCTATAAAAGACATAATTTAAAATTATTTATATATGCAGCTTTTGTATTTTCTGCATTTGAATATGTTGTAAGTTTTGGTATGGAAGCATTATTCTCACTAAAATGGTGGGACTATACACAAGATGTTCTAAATTTAAATGGTAGAATAAGTATTTTCTATTCCTTTGCTTGGGGAATTATTGCAATACTATTTATAAATTTTATATATCCATTTTTTAAGAAAAAGCTAAATATAATACTTTCAAAAATACCATATAAATTACAAATAACTATAGTATATATACTATTTAGTGTTTTCTTAACAGATACAGTGCTTTCATTTATACGTTATTTGATATAATTGATTATAATAAAGATACAATAAAAAGGGCCTTTTATTTAGGTCCTTTATTTATTTTATTTTCTTAGCTATTGCTAAGCCATCTCCAACTTCTGATATTTCTGTTTCTAGGCTTTCATTTGATTGTAATTCTGCTAAAAATTCTCTCAAATTTCTAACAGCAGTACGTTGCTTATGTTTGTTATAGTCACTTAATACATATCCTTTATATAAAACATTATCTGCAAATATTATTCCACCTGGAGCAAGCATTCTCAAAGATTCTTTTAAGAAGAACGGATATTTTCCTTTAGACGCATCAATAAACACCATATCATACATGCCATTTAATGTTGGTAATATCTCTACTGCATCACCTTCAATAATATTTATTTTGTCATCTACTTCTGCCCTTTTTATATTATCTTTTGCCTCCAGTACTCTATCTGCTTCTCTTTCTATTGTATCAATTCTTCCATTTTTATTTAAAAACTCTGAAAAACAAATTGCAGAGTATCCAACAGCTGTGCCAATTTCTAATATTCTATTTGGTTTATTTTCCTTAAGTCTGTTTTCAATTACTTCTAAAGTATCATCCATTATTATTGGTATGTGTTCTTCTAATGCTTTTTGTTTTATTTTTGCTAATTCTTCTTTGTTCATTTTCTACTCCTTTTTTTGGGCTAATACTTAGCGAAGTTTAACAACGTCCAAAATACAATTATTTTTTAAGAAATTAGGCTTTCCTTCTAGCCTCTCTTTCTCTAGTCTTACTATCTAATATTTTCTTTCTTAAACGAATATTTTTTGGTGTTACTTCTACTAATTCATCATCTTGGATAAATTCTATTGCTTTTTCTAGTGATAGTTGAATTGGTGGTACTAATCTTAATGCTTCATCAGATCCTGATGCTCTTGTGTTTGTTAAATGTTTTTCTTTACATACATTTATTGAAATATCTTCATTTCTTGAGTTTACTCCTACTATCATTCCTTCATATACTTCTACACCAGGTCCTATGAATAGTTCTCCTCTTTCTTGTGCGTTGTATAATCCATATGTTACAGATGTTCCTTGTTCAAATGCAACTAAAACACCTCTTGTTCTTGCTTGGATCTCACCTTTGTATGGTTCATAGCAATCAAAAATGCTATTCATTGTACCTTCACCTTTAGTATCTGTTAAGAATTCAGTTCTGTATCCAATTATTCCTCTAGCTGGGATTTTGAATTCAACTTTTGTATGTCCTGGCTCTGCAGGTTCCATATTTACCATTTCTGCTTTACGTCTTCCTAGTTTTTCTATAACATTTCCTATACAATCATCTGGTACATTTACAACCAATCTCTCTATTGGTTCGCATTTTACACCATCTATTTCTTTAAAAATAACTTTTGGACGAGAAACTAAAAGTTCGAATCCTTCTCTTCTCATGTTTTCGATTAATACT
>CALXNM010000036.1 GCA_944389745.1 uncultured Clostridia bacterium
GCTTACGCCATACACATGCAACTTTGCTTATTGCACAAGGATTAGATGTTAGAACTGTTAGTAATAGATTAGGACACGCTCAAACATCTACTACATTAAAT
This sequence comes from uncultured Clostridia bacterium, assembly GCA_944389745.1. GTDB lineage: Bacteria > Bacillota > Clostridia > TANB77 > CAG-508 > CALXVA01. The sequence continues at coordinate 102 of CALXNM010000036.1, forward strand.
ATCTATGCCCATGCATTCACGAAAATGGACAGAGAGGCATCAGACAAACTTGATAATCTTCTTTATAGGGAAGATACAAAAAAATATTTTAAAGCCAATTAAAGGCTTATCACATAAATTTATACAAAAAAATTGAAAGGAAGAAATTCTATGAAAAATTATAATAATAAAGAAGTACATCAAGATATGGTTGTTTCTGCTTAAATGATTTTTATTAATTTCACAATTTTATATTTTAAGCAGAAACTATTATTTTAATAAAAATAGATTTTTTTATCAAATATATTAATAAATATCGAAAAATCAAGGTTTATCAATAACCTTTTTATATATATTTGTGCCCAATTAGTGCCCAACGACATTTATACCACTTATTTTGGCACAAAATTAAGAGCTAGCAATTACTTGTAGCTCTAGAGTTTTATTCATTTATTTTTATTTCTTGTTTTTTTCCACAACAACGGGTTATGAGCTTTTCATCTTCTCCCATTACCCTCTCAGAGCATTCTTCGCCATATTAAACACCTTAATAAACTCAGAGTGCGTTGGTACAATTATAGAATAGGTCGTCGAACCTATTTGTAATAATATTCCATCCTTTGCTTCCATTATTGATGTAATCTTATCAAAAGGCTTATCAAAGCTTTCTTTTGTTGAAGTATATATAACTCTTTTATTTGTTATAAATAGTATTCCTTTATACATGGTTCTTTGAGTTTCTCTAATAGCTTTGCCTCCAGAGCCTCCTCTTCTGTATGTTAATCCTTTCATAAGTCTTATACTTACTCCTGAACTTCTTCCTGTATAGCCTGTTGTTACAGTTTTATCTTTAAAAGTGTACGCTGTATCAGCATAATGGCATATTTCTCCCTCTGCCAAATTAACACCATTAGTAATTGTTATTTCTGGTAATTGTCCGTTATTGATTTTTTCTATTATTTCCTTGCTCATTAACGATTTTGTATTATAATTGTTTTTTCCAAATATTTCTTTAAATATATCTACAGTCCTCCCTATTCCAAATAATCCTGCTGTAAATAGATATAATATTCCAATGCCATATTTTTTATCAATAAATTTGTGAACTCAAATGGTCCTAAAAATATTACTATTAAAATTTTTGTAGTTTTACTCATTTTATTCCTTCTTTCAATATTTTATATATCTTATTATATATCACTAAAACTTCGTTGTATATATTTACTTCCTTTTTTCCTCAATTTTCTGTTTTGACTCTTAAAGGTATATAGCTTTTTTTAATTCCACATTTTCATCGCTCCATCACTTTCCTCCTTTACTTCTCCTACTTTTTCCTATATAATATTCCAAACGCGAAAGGAGCCTTTCATATGAGTATTATTGATACTTTTGATTCAGAAACAGAAGAAATATTGCATCCATCTGATTTAGCAGAAAAAATTGATAATTTTCCAGAAACTATGATTTTAGTTTTTAAAGAAAGACTTATAGAATATCTTCTAGATCAATACCATACTGAAATAATTGGTTATATTAATGCTGGTTCTCCTATTCCAATTTATAAGTTCAAGTACAACGATAAAGAATTTGCCATGGCTAGAACTCTAGTTGGTGGTGCTGGTACTGCTGGTATTACAGAGGAATTAATCGCTATGGGTGCTAAAAAATTTTTGGTTTTTGGTACTTGTGGTACTTTAGATAAAGAGATTCTAAAAGGTCATTTTGTTATTCCTACATTTGCTTATAGGGATGAGGGTACTAGCTATCACTATGTTAAAGCAAGTGATTATATTGAGGTTAAAACTGCAGATAAGCTTTGCTCTATTTTTGATGAGATTGATATTCCATATGTAAAGGGCAAAACTTGGACTACTGATGCTTTATATAGGGAGACTGCTGGTAATATGCGTAAGAGAAAAAGTGACGGCTGCATTGTTGTTGAAATGGAATGTGCGTCTATTATGGCTGTTAGTCAATTTAGAAACATACCTGTTTATCAGTTTTTATATGGTGCTGATACTTTAGATGGTCCTAAATGGAATCGTAGGAAAATGGATGATTCTTCTAAAGAAAAAATGGAGAAGAAAATTTTGGAGTTAGCTTTTAAAGTAGCCGAGAGATTATAAAATTTGACTCATAAATTTGCTTTTTCTGCCCAATCTTTTCATTTTACTGTATAATATATGTAGTTTTTTAGAAAGGAAAAAAACATGAGTAGTAATAAAGGAAAACGTGATATTTTAATCTTTCCTAAGTTTGATAATTTAGATTTAATAGAAAATGTTAGAAAAAAGTATGACCCTTTGTATGGATTAGTTAAACCTCACATTACTGTGGTCTTCCCTTTTTCTGATAACATTTCTAATGAAGATTTAAGTTCAAAATTATTTAATTTACTTGAAAATTTTGAACCTTTTGAAGTAGCGTTTAAAGGTGTTTCTATTTCACATGATAATTATATTTTTCTAAATCAAACTATTGGTAATGATAAAATAATTAAGCTGCATGATTTAATTTATTCTAATATTTTGCCAACTCATTTAAATACCACAAATGAATATATTCCGCATATCACCTTAGGTAGATTAGACACAGCAAATTTATTAGACAACAAAGATTTTCCTTATGAATTTCAAACAACTATAAATAAAATAAGTATTGAACAAATTGGCGAGCATGAAGAATCAATAATTGTAAATGAAATAAATTTAAAATAAATGGAGTTTCCTAAGTAGCTAATTGCTTTTAAGCATTATTTATTTTTATCTGCAATTGCTTCTTAAGCAAATCATCCGTTTATATATTTTATTTGATAGGAGTAAGAAATGGAAAAAAGAGATTTATATGATAAAAGCTCTCCTACAGGTGAGGCTATTTACAAAGGAGAATATGAAGCAAACCAAAAATACATTGGTCAAATTATTCATGTAAAAATAGATAGACCAATGGGAAGTAAGCATCCAAAACATGGTTTCATATATCCTGTAAATTATGGTTATATTCCAAATACAATAAGTGGTGATGGTGAAGAATTGGACTGCTATGTTCTTGGTGTGTTTGAGCCTTTAAAAGAATTTACCGGTAAATGCATTGCTGTCATTCATAGGACTGATGATAATGATGATAAATTGATAATAGTTCCAGAGAGCCGAAATATGACAGATGATGAAATTAATGTTTTAACAGAATTTCAGGAGAGATTTTTTAAGCATATTATAATTAGATAACTCACTTATAATTAATAATATTTATATTTAAATAATTTACAGAAAATAACCATATTGCTACCTCATGCAATATGGTTTATTAGTTTTCTTTCTTATCATGTTTTCAACTTAATCATCAAAAAACATCCTACATTTCAAATCCTACTTAATTCACTAAAACTGCTTCTTGCGCTCTGCTATTTTTTCCATTTTTTTCCATTGCAACCATTTTGCCTATTGTACCTGCTTTTTCCGTTGTTGCTTCCGGTTCGTCCATTATCACTGCATTTTCTGCTTGTGCTATTGCATTTGCTATATTGCTAAGCATGCCACTTCTCCTACTGCTGTCATGTACTTTTATTTTGCCACTGAATTTTTGTCCTTTTTCTGTTTGAATTTTTTCTTCCATTCCTCTATTTTCTTCTTCCATTTTTGCAGCTTGTTTTCTTGCTGATAGTTTTTTCTCATATCTTTTTACTGGTAAGAATGCTTCTATGCATAGCTTATTTAAATGTACAAAGTCTGCTACTTTGTCTAGTTTTCTTAGTCTTGTCATAAAATCTTTTGTAGCGTTTGTTACTCCATGCACTTTCATATAGTTGTACAATTCTCTTACTGCGTCTCCCATTGGTTTTGGGTTGTTCATTGTTTTTTGTATGTATTGTTTTTGTAGTTCTAGGTTTCTTACTGTTGCATCTCTTAATCGTTGTTTTCCGCGTAATTTATCTAAAATACCAAATTTCTTTTCTGCTTCTTCTTTTTTCTTTGCGTCTATTTCTGCTATTTGTCCTTCTGATTGTAGTCTTACTGCCATTTGTGATATTTTGTCTTCTAGCTCTCCTATTCCTTTTGAATGGTATGTTCTACTAAAGTTTGATATATTTACTCCTGCTAATACTTGTATTGCTTTTTGTGCTTTTTTGTATAGTTTTCTACTGTTAGTTTTATATGCTTCGTTTAGCATGCTTTCCGCCTCAGCTACAACAGTGTTAAACTTTTGGGTTAGTTCATCTATGCTAACACTTCTATCTTGCTCTATTCCCATTATGGAGAAATACTCATCCATTTGCTTGTCTGTGTTTGATGCGATTTCGCTAAATTTTGCAAATTGTGCTTTTACGTTTTTTAATGCCTCTTCATTTGCATTAACTATGCCTAGCACATCATCAAAGTCTTCTACTTTTGATAGGTCTGGTTGTGCCAAGTATATTTCTCTATTCATTTTGTCTAATGCCTCTATTACTTCTTGTTCTGATATTTCTGGGAATACTTTTGAGAAATATTTTCTAAATGATTCATGTTCTTTTGCTGCTTTTAATAGTTGTCCTATTATGTATGTATCTCCACTTTTCAACGAATTTACCAACCCATCTCTAACAAAGCTATCTATTTCATTTTCGTCTTTTACTTTTCTTCTTTCTCCACCATCAACTATTTCAAAATCATCAGTAACTTTCATTTGTTCTCTATCAAATACTCTGTCAATATATTTCCTTGTGTGTTTTGATTGTAGCATAAAGTTTGCATATGATTTATCTGTATCTATTTCCATTACTAATGTTGGAAATGTATATTTAGCTTTTAATGCTTCTATTTCTTCTGGTGTATGTGCGTTTTGTTTTTCTAATAAATAGTTTAAATACATTGCAAATACTCTATGGTTTCCATTTGTTCTTACAAAGTATTTTCCTTCATACTCTGCCAAAATAATTGGATCATCTGAAAAAGATAGTTTTAATCCCTCCATTATATCTGAAGATGTTAGTTCTAGCAAATCTGTACTTCTTCTATGGTATGGGTCACCTTTTTCATCGAAAAATTGGGCCATTAAATCATATATATTTCCATTACCTCTAAATGCATCACTTCCAATAATATCTGTAATGCATACATATTTTTTCACTTTATCTTTTTGTACAGAAAAATAATCCAAGTATTTGTTGAAATTTTCTGGATTGGTTAGCTCCAAATTCATTCCCTCTGGTATATTATCTGCATCTATTCCGTTTCTCTCTAAAAAATCTTTCATCGTTTGATTCATATTATTCACCAATGATATATTACCATATTAATTTTTTTATTTCAATCTATAATTTACATCTTTTAAAATTTATATTTTATGATATAATTGTGTAGTTAAAGGAGGTATATTATGCCAAATTTATATATTATAACTGGACCGGCAGGAGTTGGTAAAACTACAGTATCTAAAAAGTTAGCAGAAAATAAAGAAAAATCAGCTCTTATTGAAGGAGATGATATATATAACCAAGTTATAGGTGGACGCATAAGTCCTTGGAAAGAAGGAAATCATTTAAATATATTTTGGAAAATATGTTTAAATTCAATAGATACTTATCTAACCAATGGTTTTGATGTTATATTTAATTATATAGTAACCCCCGATGATTTAAGAAACATAAAAGATAATTTTAAAAACTATTCTATCAAATTTGCTATATTAATATCAGATGAAGAAACATTACTAAAAAGAGATAAGTTAAGACCAATAGATTGTCAAATGGGTACAAGATGTACAGTACTTTTAGAAAGCTTTAAAAAGAAATATGAAGATTCTAATTACTTTATAGATACAAGCAATTTGAGCATAAATGAAATAATTGATTTAATTAATAAAAATAATAAATATATATTGTAAAGGAGTATTTTAATATGGAACTAGTAGATAAGCTAAATAACAAAAAAGAGCCTTTAAACAAGGTTGGAGAACGCTCTGTAAAAACTCTTGGAGAATATAATCAAGTAGTTCATACATGGATAATGAATGACAAAAATGAATTTTTGATTCAAAAAAGGTCTCCTAATAAAAAGGTGTTTCCTAGTATGTGGTCACAAACTGGCGGTGGCGTTGATGCCGGTGAATCAGCTTTACAAGGCGCTTTAAGAGAAACTAAAGAGGAATTAGGAATAGATATTCCAAGAGATAATATTGAGTTTATGCTTTCTTTTAAAAGGAAATATAATTATTTAGATGTATGGCTTGCAAAATTAAATGTTGATATAAATGATATTATTATTCAAAAAGAGGAAGTTTCTGAAGTGAAATGGGTTGATAAAGAAACATTAATTAAAATGCATGATAATAGCGAGCTTGCACCTAGCTTAGATATTTATTTTAATATGTTCATGGATTTATTAGAATATCCATATTAGCTAATTATGCCATTGGGGACAGACACCTTTTGCACACCTAAGCAAAAAAGGGACAGATTTGTTTAGTAAACAAGTCCGTCCCTTTTTGCTATATTTTATCCCATCTTATTAAATTCTATTGTTACTTTAAATAAATCTCCATCTAAGTATATGTTAAACTTACCTTTTTGAAGTTCTGTTAAACTTCTTGCTATAGAAAGTCCTAGTCCGCTTCCCTCTGTATTTCTTGAAGCTTCTCCTCTTACAAATCTTTGCATTAATTCATCTACACTAATATTTAATTTTTGCTTAGATACATTTTTTAATTTTATATATATCTTATTATCTTCGTCTATTATATCAATATATACTCGTGTTCCATCCATTGCATATTTTGCAATATTTGAATACATATTTTCTAATATTCTATACATATATCTACTATCAGCTTCTATATATGCATCTTTTTCTGAAAAGCTTATTATTTCATCTAATTTATTTGCTTTGAACTTATCTTCAAATTCTCCTGATACTTGTTTTATAAGTTCATTAACATTTAGCTTCTCCATGTTTAGTTTTATTGCTCCTGAAGATGCTTTAGATGCTTCTACTAAATCTTCTGTAAGTTTCTTTAATCTTTGTGATTTATTATCAAGTATATTTAAATATTCATTGGCTTTCTCGCCTTCTATATTTTCTTTCTTTAATAAATCTACATAGTTTATTATTGATGTTAGAGGTGTTTTTATATCATGTGATACATTTGTTATAAGCTCTGTTTTTAGCCTTTCGCTCTTTAACCTTTCATTAATAGCATTTGAAAGTCCTCCTGCTATATCATTTATTTCATTTGCTGTATTTTTATCTTCATTTGAAAAATCATTCTCATTTAATTTTATATCTGTTTTCCCACTATACAAATCATTGATTGCTAATTTTACTTTGTTATAGCTTTTTATTCTATTTGATACAATTTTATACGCATATATATTTATTAATGCTAATAGCATAATTCCTGCTAAAGGCTGTGCAAATAATATTCCTAATGAAATAATATTTGCTATTAAATATATTGAAAAATATATCATAAAGTTACTTGTAACCTTCATGTTTCGAGATATTGCTTTTAACTTTTTATACAACCAATATATAAATAATGTTTTTACAAATGTGTGAGTTTTTATTCTTTTTACAAGTGTTTCAAAGAATAATATGCAAGCTAGATATATTATTAGAAGCCCCACTCCTACAAATGTAATCCCTACAACAAATGTAAGCATATCGTTTGCACTAGTTACTATAGCCATAAATAATAGTCCTATTGAGGCTACAAATAATGCTATAAATCCTGCTACTTCTATTAAAAGCTTATCATACCAATTAAGTGAAATTTTTTCTGTTCCTTTCTTTCTGCCCACACCAATAACTGCAACAGGTAATAATGCTATTAATATTATAACTAGTATTGGTATTAAATACATTGCATTTGGTGTAATTATTAGCAAAATATTGTATAACACTTTAGTTTGATATATACCATCTGGATATTCTAATGGATCTTGCAAAGATGTATATATTGTATAATTATCTGCATCTTTACTGTTTTCTTCTAATCTACTATCCACATAATTAACATTTGTTAGTTTTCTTATTGTAGTATCTACTTTTGCATTATCATAGTTCCAGTACATTCCATATGAGTTAATTTGATTTTGTACTTCTTCTAAAGTAGCACTATCTACTGCATAATCAATATTTGTAAATGCTTCCTTATTCTTTTTATCAATTATTAGCCATTTTACATTACTACCGCGATAATCATAAAAATAATAAATTTTATTAACCTCTTCGTTTCCCTCAACATTTTCTTCCATTACATATAAGTCGCTTCTTACTGTGGAATAATCATCTAATTGAAAGTTCTTTACGCCACTAAATGCACTTATAATTTCTGCTGCATATTGTTCCGCAAAAATTTTTGTATTTAGGTAATTTTCTCTATTATTAATTGCATCTCTTTCCATTGGATATGATAAACAAACTATCATAAGTATTAGTATCCCAATGATTATTGGTGCTATTACATATGATATATTTTTTAGAACTCTTGGCCAACAAACTTTTTTATTATCCATATTTATCACCCTTAAATAATTAATCTAAATTCTCAATTTTATATCCTATACCCCATATAACTTTTAGATATTTAGGTTCTCTTGGGTTTATTTCTATTTTTTCTCTTATGTGTCTTATATGTACAGCTATTATATTTTCTGCACCATAGCTTTCCTCTTCCCATACATTTTCATATATTCGTTCAATTGAATATACTTTTCCTTTATTCTTTGTTAAAAATAAAAGTATATTATACTCTGTAGGTGTTAATTTTACTTCTTTTCCATCTACTTCTACAATTTTAGTTGCATCATTTATAACTAAATCTCCTGATTTATAGATATCTTTATTATCTTCATCTTTTTTTACCATTGAACCCAAACTAGTGTATCTACGAATTTGTGAATTTACTCTAGCAATTAGTTCTAAAGGATTAAATGGTTTTGTTACATAATCATCTGCCCCATTATTTAAACCTGATATTTTATCATAATCTTCTGATTTTGCTGAAAGCATTATAATTGGAATTGATTTATTCTGTCTTACTCTATTTGCAACTTCAATTCCGTCCATTTTAGGCATCATTATATCTAAAATGATTAATTGTATATCATCATTATTATTTAATATCTCTAAAGCTTCTTCTCCATCATATGCTTTTAAAATATTGTATCCTTCTTTACTTAAATATATTTCAATAGCCTTTACTATTTCTTTATCATCATCACATACTAGTATATTGTACATTAGACTAACCCCTTTTCTAAAAATATATATTTATAGTTTTATATAGGCGTATAAGCTCTATTTCTATTAATACACTAATAGTATAACATATTTTTATTAAGAAAAAAGGGCTAAATTATTAAGTTTTTCTTAAGCGCCATTGGGGACAGACCTTTGGCACAAAATAAAGTAGTAGAATAATTTTCTACTACTCACCAATTTTAGTTTCTTTGCTTACAATTTCAATATTTCTTCTTCTGATAATCCTGTTACTTCAATAATAAAGTCTATATCTGCACCTTTTTCTTTCATCTTTTTAGCTATTTCTTTTGTATTACGTTCAATTCCTTCCTCTAACCCATTGCAGTAACCTGTATATTCTGCTTCTTTTTCATCCATTATAGCTTTTTCTCTTAATTCTGCTAGTCTTCTTACTCTTTCATCTTCACTTATTTTATCTAATTTATCTTTCGCATTCTTCATACTCTCATTTTTTCCATATATATTGACACCTCTTTACTCTCTGGATTTTCCAAAAAAGATATCCATTCTTTTAACTTCTTTTCTTTATCTGTTGCCTTTAATCTATGTACTTTTGGTATCTCAATTTAATCCTAAATCCTCTGTCAAGATTATTTTCTTCAACAATTTTCCATAAGGTAGAAAATAATTTAGAAGCAAAAAAATAGGCTTAAGAAGTAATTTTCTTAAGCTCTATTAAATTTATACAACTTTTGCGATAGTCTCTCAGGAAACTGTTAAAATTCAGTTCCTAATTTGCACATTTTTTGTTATTTAGATTCTCCTTCTAACATATACTACCATTCCGGCAATTACAATTAATATTCCTATTGTGTATCCTACCCATCTCATGCTTCTGTCTTCTCCTGATTTTACTGCTAGTACTAATTCTGCTTTTGCTTTGTTGTCTTCAGTAGTTGTTTCTTTGAAGTTTGCTGGGTTTGTTACATTTGATAATTCTACTGTGTTTGATAATGAACCAAAGTTGTTTGAACCTTTCTCCCATCTTATTACTACTTTGTATTCTTTTGTTTCTCCTTCTTTTAATGTAACATTTAGTTTTAAGGTTCCATCAGATTGTTTCTTCCACTCACTACTTGTTCCATCTATTACTTTGAAGTATTTTGGTAAGGTTTCTATTACTTCACTACTTCCTTCTACTTTTCCAGTATTCTTTACTACTATTGTATATTCAAGTTCTAAGTTGCTATCTGATACTCTATTTACTGGTATTTCCACTTTGTTTATCTTTCCGTTCTTTACTTTTTGTTCTTCTCCATTTAACTCTATTTTCGTTAAGTTCTTATCTACTTCTATATTAAATGGTAGTTGTCTATAGTAGTATGTTACTGTTACATTTTCTTCACTATATATTCCTGTTGCATTTGTTGGTGCTTTCTCTTTTACATATTCATAATATAGAATTTCTTTCTCTTGTGTTTTATATTCATCACCACAGTATCCTTTGTACTCTTCTCTATATGTTTTTTCTTCTTTTGTTTCTTCATCTATATATGTTATTTCTT
>CALXNM010000037.1 GCA_944389745.1 uncultured Clostridia bacterium
TATCTTGATATCCACTTCCTGTTATTGTACATCCATTTTCTTTTGCAAGTTTATCTATTTCATCTGTTACTGTAGGATTTGAGTTAAATGGGAAAAAAGCTTCCTCACATGTTGATATTGCATTTATTCCTAATTTTGCACAAAGCATAAACGCATCTTTTATATCGTTTAATAAACTCATAGTTGTTACTATTACTATATCTGGTTTTACTTCTTTTAGTAGATTTTCTGCATCTTTTGCATCTGTAACTACTACTCCTGTTTTTTCAGTTCCGATTATTTCACCTATGTCTTTACCTATAACTGCAGGATTCATATCTACCGCTCCTACAATTTCTCCTCCTTTTTCTAATACATAACGCATTGTATACACTGACATTTTACCCGTTCCATATTGTACAACTCTTACTTTTCTATCCATATCTTTCGTTTCTCCTTTCTACTAATTTTTTATATTAAGAATTATATCATTAAATCTTAAAATTTATACAAAAATAGGAGAAATAAACTTTTTTATTTTCTCCTATTTTAATTAAAAATTGATGTTATAAAATTCCCTATTCCTTTAAAAATTCCTGTTATTATTGATACTACAATATTTACAAATGCTTTTATTATTGGATTACTTTCATAAAAATTTATTATCCAATTACGTGTTGGTGGAAATAGCCATAATAAAAATATTAAAACTATAAATATTGCTATGACTAGTAATAAATCTTTTGTTTTTTCCTTTGTCCAACTTTCTTTTACTTTATAGCCAAGGCTTCTTAAATAATTATTATATGCATTTGCATATTCCTTATTTAAGTTTTCTTGCATTTTTCTTCTTTGCTGTGCCTCTTCTTGTCTTAGTCTTTGCTCATATTCCATTCTATCCTTGTCATAATTATAACCAGCATTATTAGTTGACTGGTTATTTACATTACCATTTCCATTATATGGCCTAGTATAACTTTGATTATTCTGCGTATATACAGTGTTTTGGCTAGATTGTCTTCTTAATTCTTCTTCTCTTCTTACCTGCTCTCTTTGCGCTTCTAATTCATTATCGTAAGCTCTTCTTTTTTGTTCATTACTTAGTATATCGTAAGCTTCATTTATTTGCTTCATTTTATCTTCAGCATTTTTCTTTTCCTCTGGTGGTTGTAAGTCTGGATGATATTTTTTTACTAGTATCTTATATGCTTTTTCTATTACTTCTGGTGAAGCATTTTCGCTTACCTCTAGTATTTCATATAAAGTGTTTTTAGCCATCTTTTTCCCCTTATTTAGTTCAATTTTTTTCATTATAACATTAATATCCTAAAAATGATAGTATTTTTTCTAGATTTATGATATAATTTTTCTGAATTTATATGAAGAGGTGATAACTTTTGAAATTAACATCTAATGATGAAACATTGGCAGAGAGTAAAGTACTAATTCTCTACATACTTAATAATGTAAAAAAAGCAATAAATAATAATACTTTATATAAAATTGTTCTTTCTGTTTTAGATATGAATTATTTCTATTTCCAACAATTTCTATTAGATTTAATAAAAAGTGATTTCGTTCTTACATATGAACAAGAAGAGCAAAATATGTATTTAATAACAGAAAAGGGCATTAGAACCTTAGAACTTACAGAAGATATTCTTCCAGGAATTTTAAAGCTACAAGTAGATACTAATTTAAAATATGCTTTAGACGATGCAAATGAAGAAAATTCTATAGTTGCTGAGTATACACCTATAAATGAAAATTACTATAATGTAACATGTAAAATTATGGAGAATAATGAATGTCTTTTTGAAGTAAAAACATTTGCTGGTTCTAGAGAACAAGCAAAACAAATTGTTGAAAATTGGAAAAGGCATGCAGGAACAATGTATCCTCAATTACTAGAAATTTTAACACAAGATTTTGGTGATGAAGATAAAATAGAAAAAAACTCTACACATATTACTGAAAATGTTATTGGTTCACCTAGAGATGTATACAATTATGATGTTATAAATAGAAACACATATGAAGAACCTCCAAGTGATTATGATGCAAATTCTGAAAAGAACAATTTAAATAATAACAGTTCTGATGTTATAGAAGGTAATATGAATATTTTTGATTTAATAGATAATAACCAAAAATCTAATAATGTATTAAATGAAAAAAATAAATAGCAACAAATATTATAAAAAATGTTGCTATTTATTTTTACGAGTATATCGAAAACTTTGTGTAAACTTTATACTTTTTACTTTTTCTACAAAATTTACTAATATTGTCTTCCCCAAACTACCATTTTTGTAGTAGGTTTTCCACAATATACACACTTATCTCCCAAATGTTCTTGTTCAAATGGAATGCATCTAGATTTCGCACCTGTCATTTCATGTATCTTGTCTTCGCATTCAGCATCTCCGCACCACATTGCCCTAACATATCCTTGGTTTGTGTTTAAGTTATTAACAAATTCATCCATATTATGCGCTATAGTTGTTTTATCTTTTACTCTTTGTACACATATATCATACATATTTTTTTGTATTTCTTCTAAAATTTCATTTAATTTTTCTGATAATTCATTTAAATTAACTTCTATTTTCTCTAATGTATCTCTTCTTACAACTACACATTTACCAGCTTCAATATCTCTTGGTCCAATTTCAATTCTTACTGGTACACCTTTCATTTCCCAATCATTAAATTTATATCCTGGTGAATATTGTTCTCTTAAATCTAATTCAACTCTATATTTTTCTTGTAAAATTTTATATAACTCTTCTGCTTTTTCTTTAACTCCTTCTTTGTGAGCTGCGACTGGAACAATTACTACTTGAATTGGAGCAACTCTTGGTGGCAATTTTAACCCTCTATTATCACCATGTGCCATAATTACAGCACCTATAAGTCTAGTACTAATTCCCCAAGATGTTTGATATGCATATTCTTCTTTTCCTTCTCTATTTTGGAATTTTATATCAAATGGTTTTGAGAAATTCTGTCCAAAATAATGTGAAGTACCTCCTTGAAGAGCTCTTCCATCATGCATTAATGTTTCTACTGTATATGTTGCTTCTGCTCCTGCAAACTGTTCTGTCTTTGTTTTCCTACCCTTTAATACTGGAATTGCTAACAAATTTTCAATAACATCTGCATATATCTCAAGTATTTCTAATGTAAATTCTTTTGCTTCTTCTGCCGTTTCATGTATAGTATGACCTTCTTGCCATAAAAATTCTCTTGAACGTAAGAATGGTCTTGTTTCTTTTTCCCATCTCAAAACATTACACCATTGATTATATAAATAAGGTAAATCTCTCCATGAACTTAACCATTTAGAATACATTGTTGAGAAGATTGTTTCTGAAGTAGGTCTTATACAAAGTCTTTCTTCTAATTCTTCTCCTCCTCCCATAGTTACCCAAGCAACTTCTGGTGCAAATCCTTCTACATGTTCTTTTTCTTTTTCTAATAAACTTTCTGGAATAAGAACTGGCATAGATAAATTTTTAACACCACGTTCTTTAAATTTATCATCTGCATATTTTTGGATATTTTCCCATATTGCATATCCATAAGGTTTAATTGTTATAAATCCTTTCACTGCTGTATAGTCAGCAAGCTCTGCTTTTAATACAATATCTGTATACCACTGTGCAAAATCTTCTTCTATATTAGTAATTTCTTTTACAAACTCTTTTTTGTTTTCATTATTCTTCATAAAAATCGCTCCTTTTAATTTAAATTATTATTTTCCTCATTTTCTTTATTATTTAAATCTAATTCCTCCCTTTCGGGCATTGGAGCCTCTTCTATGTTTTCTATTATTTCATCTATTACTATTTGTTTATTTTCATCCAATTTATATCTTGGAAGATCTGGCAATTCATCCAAACTTGACATTCCAAACATCTTTAAAAATTCATTTGTTGTTTTGTATGTTGTTGGTCTTCCTGGTGCATCAAGTTTTCCTGCTTCTTCTATTAAATCATAATCTAATAATTTATATATTGTTCCGTCTGAATTAACTCCCCTTATTGATTCTATCTCAGCTCTAGTTATACGTGGGTTATATGCAATAATTGATAAAGTTTCTAAAGCTGCATTAGATAAATTTGGTTTATTCCTTTTATCGAAAATAGGATATATATATTCATAATATTCTTTTTTAGTACATAATTGATACGCATCATTTAAATTAATAATTGAAAGTCCTCTATTTTCTTTATCATAATCTAATTTTAAGCTTTCGACAGCATTAATAATATCTTCAGAACCAAGTTCTAATGAAGACATTAATTCACTTATTTTCACTTCTCTACCCGCTGCAAATAAAATTGCTTCAATTACTCCTTTAATTTTATCTTTTTCCATTCCTATTTCCTTTCTTTAGCCTATATGCCATCTATTTTATCATTTTTTTTATTTATTGTAAACAACTTGACTTTATTAATTTCAACATTTATAATAAAAAGTAGTTATATAAGGAGGTTTTGCATATGTACACATATAATAAAAATGATAAATCATATACATTCTCATTTGATGAAATAGATATAGATAAAATGGTTGAACTAAACGAAGACGATAATATAGATAATGAAAATAATGAAATTGCAGATAATAACTCAGAACATAGACAACGCCCAAGAAAAATAGAAGTAATTAACGGCGGTAATGATTTAGACATATCTCCTGTTACTGACTACATAGAAGCTGAAAAGCCTAAGAATGAAAAAAAGGAAAATATAGTTATTCCAGAAGATAACAAGTAAATATTTAAAAGATTAAAAAATATAAAATAGATATAAAAAAAAACAACTTGCTGACCTTAGCAAATTGTTTTTTTATTGGAATTTTTTATGTTTCAATTAATATGGCACTTTATTATATAGCTTCTTTGTCTTCTTCCTTATTTTCATTTTCATCTGATTTTTTATCGATAACTTCTAATGTAGATACAGATACTTCATATGCAACTCTATTTTCTACAGTTCCATCTTCATGTTTTTTCTCATATTGTCTTGATTGTACTCTACCAACTATTTTTATTTCTGTTCCTACAGCTACAGTTTCACAGAATTTTGCGTTTCTTCCCCATGCTATACAAGGAATATAATCTGATTTATTATATGATCTATTTACAGCAAGTAATACATCTGCAATTTCTCTACCAAATGGTGTTTTTCTGTAAATTGGTTTTCTACAAATATATCCATCTAAAGTAACTTCGTTTGTAACAAAATCTTTTCCTACTGGAATATCTGCGTCTTGATCTTCTAGAAACTCTATTTCTTTTGCAAATACAGTAAGTACTAATCTGTTTTTCTCTCCTTCATAGCTATTATATGATCTAAATTGACCTTTTACTGACATTTTGCTTTCTAATGGCAATCCTTTATCTGTAAGTAATCTTTCTGAAATAGTAATTGGTATAGTATCACAATTTCCACTTAAACGTGGCACACTTAAATCAAATACATAGAATTTTTCTCCATATATTTCATGGCTTAATCTTTTCTCGCTTGTTACCTTTCCCACTAGTGTGATGTGGTTATTGTCTAAATACATAGTATTCACTTAAATTTCCTCCCCCATTTGTTTCTTTTTTTATATTTTTTCTAGTAACAAAATTTAATATCGTTTTCTCACAATTCCTATTATACTACGTTTTTTTGGTTTTGTCTACATAAAATGTTATTTTTTTGTAATTTTTTCTCTTTTCCTAATTTTATATCGTAATATTTATTCATATAAAATTTTTATTATTTCAGTTCCTATAATAGCGTATTTATCAATATTTATATCGTTTCTCACTTTGTACTCTTGAGGTTCTATTTTTTTATTATTTTTTTTAAAAATAATTCTTTGTAAACAAATTATCAAATTATTTTCTTCTATACTTGATATTGTAAATGTAGATTTTCCATTAAACCCATAAGTTATAATAGTTAGGTCTAAATCTTCAATAATAGAATTTTCAATTTCAATGTCATGGTTTAATACAAGATATTTACAAGATGATATTATTTTTCTAATTTCTTTTTTCTTTTTATTAATTTGATTATCCAATAATATTGTTTCAAATTTTATATTTTTTATATTATCGATATTTTTTTCAGTTATAAATATAACACTATCTCTAGGTATAATGTTATATAATTTCCTTTTAATGAACATTTCATTTCTCTGATTTGTAATAATCCCAATAAAAAACATTTTTTCTCCTAATTTTAATTGTTATATATGTATGACATCATTTTTATCTTATATTTTTTAAGTACATTTAGTTAAAGTATATGTTTATATATATTATTAATAAAATTTCATTATTTATGTATATTTATTATTTTTTAGTAGTATTTTCTTGTTCTACTATACTATTCATTTCATTTGAAACTACATTTGAAATTGCATTTGCTGAGGTTGGTACTATATCATTTGCCTTTTCTCCTCCAGATGCTAACATAAATAATATTACTACAGTACATATAGCTATCACATATGATAATATTTTTGATTTATCAATAACAAAAAACATAAAAAAACCTCCAATTACAAGTTATTAGATTATATGCTTATAATTAGAGATTTATTCTTTTTATAATATTTTTTATTTTTATATTTCTATATTTTTATGATTTTCTCCCATGGTAATTCATCTTTACCAAAATGTCCATAGTTTGTTGTTTTTGAATATATCGGCTTTTTCAAATCTAAATATTTTATAATTCCTTCAGGTGTTAAATCAAAATTATTTTTTATAATTTTTATAATTTCTTCATCACTAACTTTTCCTGTTTCAAATGTATTTACATATATAGATAAAGGTTCTTTAACTCCTATTGCATATGAAACTTGTATTTCGCACTTATCAGCATAATGGTTTGCAACTATATTTTTAGCAATAAACCTTAACATATATGCGGCTGATCTATCAACTTTACTAGCATCCTTTCCAGAAAAAGCTCCTCCTCCATGTCTTGCATATCCACCATAAGTATCTACAATAATCTTTCTTCCTGTTAGTCCTGTATCCCCAAGTGGTCCACCAATTACAAATCTTCCTGTTGGATTTATAAATATTTTTGTATTTTCATCCATCATATTGGCTGGAACTATTTTTTTTATTAATTCATTTGTAATATCTTGTCTTAGTTTTTCTATTGTAACATCTTCTGAATGCTGAGTTGAAACCAATACATTTTCTATTCTTTTTGGAATATTATTTTCATATTCCACTGTAACCTCTGTTTTACCATCTGGTCTAAGGTATGGAAGTATCTTTTCTTTTCTTAATCTTGTCAATTCTTTTGATAATTTATGAGCCATGTGTATGGCATATGGCATATAATTTTCTGTTTCATTACAAGCATAGCCAAACATTATTCCCTGGTCTCCAGCTCCTCCTGTATCTACTCCGCATGCAATATCTGCACTTTGTTTTGTTATATTTATATCAATTTTACAAGTTCTATAATCTATATCTGTTTCGCTATCAGTATATCCTATATTTTTTATAGCTTCTCTTGCTATTTTCTCTATATCTACATTTCCTTTTGATGTTATTTGACCCGCAATAGTTATTTGATCTTTTGAAGCAAATGTTTCTACAGCCACTCTAGATTCACTATCTTGTTTTAAATATTCATCTAAAATTAAATCAGATATATAATCACATAATTTATCTGGATGTCCTTCTGTAACGCTTTCTGATGTAAAATAATAATTTCTCATTTTTTATTTCATTCCTTTCTCAATGCATATAATTATATCACATATTATGTAGATTTTCCATACATATCGTTTTTCATATTAGGTTATTGAAGTTTTTTTATGCTTATCTCTTCATTTTCTAATAATTTTTTTGCTACATTTAAAAAATTACACTCTATATCTGTTAAATATATATTCACTTCTGATTTGTTCGTCTTATCATTTTCTAAATTATTTTCTAATAAATATTTTTCTAATTCTTTTGCTACCATTTCTCCTGTATTTATAATATCTATGTTTTTGCCCAATTCATTCTCAATTAATTTTTTAAATAAAGGATAATGAGTACAACCTAATATTAAAGCTTCTAAATTTTTACTATCCATTTCTTTTAAATATTCATGTATAGTAAGTCTAGCTATTTCATTTTCTGTCCATCCCTCTTCAGCCATTGGTGCTAAAAGAGGACATGCTTTATTCATTACATGAGCATTATCTATATTTTTATTAATATAGTTTTGCCATCCATTACTTCTTATAGTTCCTACAGTTGCTATTACTCCTATATTTCTTATGTTGTTTTGCTTTAAATATTTTACTGTTGGATCAATTATTCCAATTATAGGTATATTAAATATTTTCTGCATTTCTTCTAAAGCTTGACTAGTAGCTGTACCACATGCAATCACTATAATTTTTGCATTCATATCTATTAAATTTTCAATTTTCTTTTTGCTTAACTCTATTATTGTATCTTTTGATTTGCTTCCATAAGGGAAACTGGCTGTATCTCCTATATATATATAATCTTCATGAGGTAGTTTCTTTTTTAATTCTTTTAAAACGGTTAGTCCCCCTACGCCTGAATCAAATACTCCAATTGGTCTACTATCCACGTAATATTTCTCCCTTCATTAACTTAACATATACAACATATAATATTATACTTCTTTTTTTATAGTTTTTCTACATATTATTCACTTTTTTTTAATATATTCATAATATATATTAAGCTAAATGCTAAATTTTATGAAGGGAGTCTTTTATATGGAATATGATAAAAATATCTGTCCTGTTTTAGATGTTGATGGAATATTATCTACTGGTAAACAATTTGATTTAGAAATAAACTTACCAGAAGACAATAGAAATGTAATATATGGAGTAGTAAAGGATTGTTGTGGAGAGCCTGTAAATAATGCAGTAGTTAAACTTATTGAAGTTATTTGCGATTGTGGTAAAGAAGAAAGAAGACCTGTATCACACACCTTTACCGATTGTGAGGGAGAGTTCGTATTTGGACCTCTTTGTCCTAACAGATTTTACGAAATCCAAATTTGGGTTGATCGTGTAAAACATTGCAAAATATGTACTAAAGCAGAACACAATGGCAAATGTTTAAAAGGAGTTAAACTAGACTGCAAAAAAGAACATTGCAGACCATGCAAAAAAGAAAAAGAATACGAAAAATATGAAGAATATGAAGAAATAAAATGTAAACATGATAAAAAATGTGATGACAAATGTGAAGATAAATACGAAGACAAATGCGATAAAAAATGCGAAGATAAATGTGAATGCAAATGTGATAAAAAATGCGAAGATAAATGTGAATGCAAATGTGATAAAAAATGCGAAGATAAATGTGAATGCAAATGTGATAAAAAAATGGAAAGACCTTGCAGACCTGGATTTAGATTTTAAAAAAGCGCTAGTATAATACTGAAGTTGTCAACAAAAAGTAGACACAAAAAAGCGTAATTATGGAAACCCTAGTTGAGTTCTATACTCGACTGGGG
>CALXNM010000038.1 GCA_944389745.1 uncultured Clostridia bacterium
GGTGATAACGTAGACATGACAGTTGAACTTATCACACCAATAGCTATTGAAAAAGGACTAAGATTCGCTATCCGTGAAGGTGGTAGAACAGTTGGTTCAGGTGTTGTTTCAGAAGTTATTGAATAATATTTGAATATAATATAGATATAACGAGGTATTACAGAAATGTAATATCTTGTTATTTTTTTGCCTTTATATTGACTTTTAACATATTTGATTATATACTATAAACGTATTTTAGGAGGAGTATATATAATGAATTTAATCAAAAAAATAATTGTTGCAACTTCAATTTTACTAATGATAATATTTTTCCAAATTAATATATCAAAAGCAGCTACGGTCGAAATAACTACAGAAACATTAAATTTAAGAAAAGAAGCTTCTACTGATTCTGATATAGTTGCTCTAATCTCTGAAGGAGATGAATGTGAAGTATTAGCAGATGAAGGAGATTGGTATAGAGTACAGTATGGAGAATATACTGGATACATAAGCAAAGAATATACTAAACAAACATCTGATAGTTCTTCAGGTAGTACAAATGATGATAATACTACAGAAGGTTCAGATACAACAAGCACAGAACCAACTTCTAATGATAATGATACTTCAGCAGATAATAATACTACAACTTCAGATAATGAGGCTGCTGATGAAACTGATACAAACACTAGTGATAGTAATGTGCAAACTGGAGAAGGAAAAATTAATGGTAACACACAATTAAGAATAACACCATTAATAAATTCTTCTATAATTGAAAATTTAAAATCAGGAGCAAATGTAACAGTTATTAATCAAATAAATGGCTGGTCTTATATATATACTGATGAATCAGCAGGATGGATAAGATCAGATATGGTTACAGTAGAGGGACAAGAAGAACAAAAAAATACAGATAGTAAAGAAGAAACTACTGATACCAAAAAAGAAACAAGTAATAGTAAAGAAGAGAATTCTTCTACAACAGAAGAAAGTTCACAAACAAGTTTTGAAGAAAAAACAATGTATACAAATGATTCTGCTGTAAATATTAGAGCAGAGGCAAATACAAACTCTGATATTATTATGGTAGTTGAACAAAACACTGAATTAAAAGTAATAGGTGAAGAAGGTGACTGGTACAAAGTAGAAACAAGTCAAGGTGATGCTTATATATCTAAAGACTTATTATCAGATAAAAGGACATCAGTTACAACAAGCAGGGGTTCAGGTAAAACAGAAGAAAAAGTTGAGGCAGAGGCTAATACAGCTTCTGTCAAAGGAACAGAGTTAGTTTCTTATGCTAAAAAGTTTTTAGGAGTTCCATATGTATATGGAGGTTCAACTTCTAGTGGATTTGACTGTTCTGGGTTTACTATGTATGTATATAAACATTTTGGAATATCAATGCCACATGGGGCACAAAGTCAAGCTAGACTTGGAAAGAAAGTAACAGCTAATAAAAGCTCTAAAACAAGTTTACTAAATAATTTAAAAGTTGGGGATTTAGTATTCTTTTTAGATTATGAAACAATGGACGAAATAGGACATTGCGGAATCTATATAGGAAGTGGTAATTTTATACATGCTTCTTCTGGTTCTGGATATTGTGTAAAAATTGATAACTTATTACCAGGTAATTATTATAATACTAGATATTGTGCAGCAAGAAGAGTTATTTAAAGATTTATAATAAAATGATAAAATATATAAATTTTGGGGGCAAAAGAGAGGAAGATTTTTATTAAAAATAGACCTATTTGTATTGCCTCCATTTTTTATGTAATTGGAATATTAATAGGACTATACTGTAAAGCAAGTATAGTTCTTTTGTGTTGTTTGATTATAATGCTTATATATATTGTTTATATCTTTATCTCTCATAAATTTAAAATAAGAGAGTTTATTTATTTAATTGTATTAATTCTTGGAATAAGTTATATAAACTTGTTAGAAAGCCATTATAGTCATATATATAACGAAATAGCAGGAGAAAAAACTTTTGTGGCAGTGGTAATATCTGAACCAGAAGACAAAGAATATAAATATAGATATACTATTAGAATAGAAAGTGTAATAGAAAATGTTAATGCCAAGTATAAGTTGAGTGACAATAATATACTAAGCAACGATAATATATACAACGAAAATACTGAAAATACATATAAAGGAATAAAGCTGATTTTAGATGTAAAATTGAAAAACCAAAAGTATATTCCAAAGTTTGGAGACAAAATTATATTGAATGGAAATGTACAGATTCCAAATACATCTAGAAACTATAAAGGATTTGATTATAGGCAGTATTTAAAAACTAAGAAAATATATGGAATTATAGAAGTTGAACATATTAACAAGATAGGCGAGGATAGTGTAAACATCATAAGTAAAGTTGTTAATTATGTGCAAGTCAATATGAAAAAATCGTTGAATAAAATTTTAAATAAGGAAGAATCTAGTTTATGTATAGGAATATTAATAGGGGATAGATCTAATATATCGGAAAAAATAGAAGATGATTTTAAGAAAAGTAATTTAACACATATGCTTGCAGTATCAGGCTCTCATATAACGTATATTATAAATGGATTTGCTATTTTACTTGGAAAAACTAATAAAAAAATATCAAAAATAATAACAATAATGTTTTTAGTCTTTTTTATAATACTTACAGGTTTTACAACATCTGTTTTAAGAGCAAGCTTTATGGGAATATTAGTATTAATTGCAAGTATTCTTTATAGAAAACCAGACACTTTAAATAATCTGGGAATTGCATCATTAATGATTTTACTAATAAATCCATATTCGATTTTTGATATAGGTTTTATATTATCTTTTGCAGGGACATTGGGAATAGTGTTATTTGCAGATAGGCTTGATGATTATTTTTATAAAAAGATTAGTAAAAAGTTTATTGCCTCATCCGATATTAATAATATTCCAGCTAAGATAATAAGAAGTAAAATATTTAAATATATAATAACTAGTTTGTCTATTACTTTATCAGCAAATTTATTAATAATACCAATTATGGCGTATTCATTTAGTACTTTTTCTTTTACATTTTGGGTATCAAACATTTTAGCAGGACCTGTAATGGAAATAGTAACAATATTAGGCTTTGTTGTTTATTTTATTTCTATAATATGTTTTCCTTTAGCAAATTTCCTTGGAATGTTTTTAAATTTTTTATTATTTATTTTAATAAAAATAGCAGAAATTTCATCAATAATTCCAGGTTCATCAATATATATAAAAACACCGTATTTATTTTATTGTGTGTGTTACTATGTTACTATTTTGCTTATATATCTTAAAAAGAAATATAGTATTAATTATAGAAAAAAGTTGGACAATATACTAAGAATAAATAAAAAGTTATTTATAATGATTGTAATTACTATATTAATAGTTCCGAATTTTATATTTAGATTTATAATTCCTACAAATTTAAAAATATACTTTATAGATGTGGGACAAGGTGATTCTACTCTAATACAAACACCATATAGAAAGAATATTTTAATAGATGGAGGAGGAAGTGAGTTTGGAAATTTTGATGTTGGAGAAAATGTTTTGCTTCCGTATTTATTAGATAGAAGAATAACAAGAATTGATTATATAGTGATATCTCATTTTGATAGTGACCATGTAAAAGGTTTGTTTTCTGTTTTGAAAAGTTTAAGAGTTGATAATGTTGTTATATCAAAGCAAGGAGAAAATTCTGCTAACTTCCAAGAGTTTCAAGAAATAATAAAAGATAAGAAAATAAAAGTAATAGTAGTTGAAAAAGGAGATTATATAAAAATAGATAGGTTAACATATGTAGAAATACTATTTCCAGAGGAAAAGTTAATAAGTGATAATATTTTAAATAATAATTCTATAGTATTTAGATTGGTGTCAAATAAGTTTAGTATATTATTTACAGGAGATATAGAAAAAGTGGCAGAAGAAAGGTTATATGAAATATATAAAAATACCAGAAAACTAAATTCGAATATTTTAAAGGTTGCTCATCATGGTTCAAAAACATCAAGTACAAATACGTTTTTGGCATTAGTAAAAGCAGAGATTGCCTTAATTGGAGTGGGTGAAAACAATAATTTCGGACATCCTGATAGAGAAGTATTACTTCGATTAGAGGAATATGCAAAAAACATATTAAGAACAGATAAAATAGGAGAGATAATTATAGAATATAATGGAAGAAAAATTAAGATAAAAAGTCATATAAAAAATAATAAAAACTAAAATAAACCATATAAGAAAACTTTTATAAAACAATAATAATTGTATAAAATTAGAAAAAGTTACCATACTAATAATATGAAGGTGAGGTAACTATGAATAAAAAGTGGATTATTTATATAATTATAGCTATTATTGTTAGCATAATAATTGGATTTTCAGTATATAATTTTTTATCTAATGATAATGAAGAATTACAAGGAACAGATATGGTGGGAGAAACAGAACTTGCTGAAAATAGTAAGGAGGATAATATTGCTAACAAAGTTAATACAATAGAAACTTCTGCATCAGAGGAAAACATATCTCCAAATGCAATAATTATAAAAAAAGAATATTTTAAGGCTTGTGATCATTTAGTAAGAACTGTAGAGGATGTACCGGAAAGTTTAGTAAATGGAAATGAAGAAGATATAAGCGAAGAGTATCCTAGTTGGAAAATAGAAGAATATAGTCCATCTGAGATTACTCTATATAAAGAAAGCCAAGGAAATTGTAACGAGCATTATATAGTGAAGAATCATTATGGTGTTATTGGAATATATACATTGGATGAAAACGGAAAAGAAGTATTTAAAGAAGATACAGAAATATCAACTAAATATTTACCAGAGTCTGATATTGAATTGCTAAATGAAGGAGTAAAGATAATAGGTAAAACAAAGCTAATTGAGTTTTTAGAAGATTATGAATAGATTTTAATTATAAAAAACCACGTAAAAAACGTGGTTTTTTCTTATATTTTATTATACTTTCGATTCATTTTATTAATCACATTTAGAATTTCAAATTTTCTTTTTTCAAATAGCCATCTTGATAGAATTGTTTGAAATACATTATTAATGAGAATACAGTTGTTATAATTGCTAAGTAATAAATATAAATATCAAAATCAAATAAAGGTGCTGATGGATTTACACTTGTATTCCAATATTCTATAAATAATGAGCAAACTATTGCAACATAGAATAATACTGTAGCAAGCTTACCATACCATCTACTAGAAACTACTAGTTTCTTTCCGTATAGGAAAGATGCTCCTGCCACCATAATAATTTCTTTTGCAAAAACAATTAAAAGCATCCAAAGAGGTATTATACCTTTAAAGGTAAGTGATGCTAAAACTGCTATTTGAGTTGTTTTATCTGCAAGAGGATCTATTAGTTTACCAAAGTTAGTAATAAAATTAAATTTTCTTGCTATACATCCATCAAGTACATCAGTTAATCCTGAAATTGTTAAAGTTATAAATGCTGCAATATATTGACCTTTTAATATAAAATAAACTATTACAGGTATCAAAAAAAATCTTACTATTGTTAGTGCGTTTGGAATATTTTTTAACATATATTTGCTCCTTTTTTATTTCCTGATAAATATTTTAAAGAAAAGAAATTAATTTGTCAAGGAGTTAATCTCTTTTCTTTATAAATACTAATTTATATAAATTATTGTTCTAAATTATAAACTAAGTTGTTGCTTTCTACTCCAACATTTATAGTATTTCCGTTAAGTAGTTCTGATTTTAAAATCATATCTGATAATTCATCTTCAAGATATCTTTGAATTGCACGTCTTAATGGACGAGCTCCATATTTTATATCTGTTCCTTTATCTAATAAATACATTTTTGCTTCATTAGATATGTTTAATGTGATATTTTTATCTGCTAATGCTTTTCTAGTATCATTTAACATTAAATCAACTATTTGTAATAATTCATCAGAGGTTAGTGGCTTGAACATAACAATTTGATCTACTCTATTTAGAAATTCTGGTCTAAATGTTTCTTTTAAAGCATTTATTATATTGTTATTATTTACACCATTTCCACCAAATCCAATTGAATTATTATTAAGATTTGATCCAACATTTGATGTCATTATTATTATTGTGTTTTCAAAACTAACTGTATTACCTTGTGCATCGGTAAGTCGTCCATCATCTAATACTTGTAATAATATATTAAATACGTCTGGATGAGCTTTTTCTATTTCATCTAAAAGAATTATAGAATAAGGATTTCTTTTTACCTTTTCAGTTAATTGTCCTGCATCATCATATCCAACATATCCTGGAGGTGATCCTATTAATTTAGAAGTAGAATGACTTTCCATATATTCAGACATATCTATTCTAATAATAGAGTTTTCATTTCCAAACATTTCATAAGCTAAAGCTTTTGCAAGTTCTGTTTTACCAACTCCAGTAGGACCAACAAATATAAATGATGGTGGTCTTCTAGTAGTTTTTAAGCCTGCACGATTTCTTCTTATAGCACGAGATACTGAAGAGACAGCCTCGTCTTGTCCAATAATTCTCTTATGAAGATTTTGTTCTAAGTTTAATAATTTTTGTGTCTCTTCTTCAGTTATTTTTGTTACAGGAATTTTTGTCCAATTTTCTATAACTTCAGCGATATCTTGAATTGTTAGATTTTTAAGTTCTAATTTTTGATTTAGTTCATTAATTCTTTCATTTAATGAACATTCTCTAGTTTTTAATTCAGCAGCTTTTTGATAATCCTCTGTAGAATCAGCTTGTGCTGCTTCTTCTTTTTCTTCTTGAACTTTAGCTAGTTCATTTTTTAGTACTTCTAATTCATATAGTTCTTTATTGTTTAAGTTAATTCTAGAACATGCTTCATCAAGAATATCTATAGCTTTATCTGGTAAAAATCTATCATGTATGTATTTCTCTGACATCATAACTGTTTTAGCTATAACATCTGAAGATATTTTTACTTTATGATAATCTTCATAATATTTTTTTATACCATTCAAAATATCTATAGTATCGCTAACAGATGGCTCTGCAATTATTACTGGTTGAAATCTTCTTTCTAAAGCTGTATCTTTTTCGATATATTTTCTATACTCTTTAAGAGTAGTAGTACCAATTAATTGAATTTCACCGTTAGCAAGAGATGGTTTTAAAATATTTGCAGCGTTCATAGAATGTTCTGCATCACCAGCTCCTATAATATTATGAATTTCATCTATAACTAAAATAATATTTCCTAATGATTTACACTCATCTATAATAGATTTCATTCTTGATTCAAATTGGCCTCTGAATTGTGTACCAGCTATTATAGCAGTCATATCTAAAAGATATACTTCTTTATTAAGTAATTTTGCAGGTACTTTTCCTTCTGCAATTCTTATAGCTAGTCCTTGGGCAATTGCAGTTTTACCAACACCAGGTTCACCAATTAAACAAGGATTATTTTTAGAACGTCTATTAAGAATTTGGATAATTCTTTGTATTTCTTTATTTCTGCCTATTACATCATCTAATTGATGATTTTTTGCTTTTTGTGTTAAATTAGTTCCAAATGTATCTAGATTTTTTCTTTTTCTAGAATTCTTTTTATCTACTTTAACTCTTTTCTTTTCAGAAGAGCTACTATCTGAAGAATTTTGCCCTTCTTCATTATTAAACATATTTGAGAAAATTGATCCTAGAGGTATAGCACCAAATTCTACACCTTTATTAGAATTATCATTATCATCTTGATTAACGTTGTTGTCAGAAACTTCTGGAAAATTCATATTTTCAGACATATCTTTAAACATTGACTCAAATTGTTCTGTCATATTATTTAAATCATCTTCTGATAGATTTGCTTGTTTCATTAAACTATCTATAGGGTTAATCCCTCTTTTTTTAGCACAGTCATAGCAGTAACCTTCTAAGGTGTTTTTACCATTTTCATCTTTTTTATTTATAAAAACAACTGCGCTATTTTTCTTACAGTCCGAACATAACATTTATTAGTTTCTCCTTTTTTATATTTATTCAAACTATATCATACAGCAAAATACGATTTAAGTCAACAAAATGAAAAAAAGATTAATAAATATTGAATATATTATAAATTAGTGATAAATTAAATATGGGTATTTATGTTTATACATGTGTGTTAATAATGTAAAATAATGTCAATCATTTTTGAAAATGTCCCAAAATTTTTTAAACATTAGCACTAATTTTTAATAGAATTAGTGCTAAATTTTTCCATTAAGAAACTTTTTCTAATCGATGTTCTTGTT
>CALXNM010000039.1 GCA_944389745.1 uncultured Clostridia bacterium
ATTATCAAAATCAAAACCTTTTAGCTTTAGCAGGGGTATATCAACCAGGAAATAATATAGAACAAAGTAAAGTACCGATAGCAGTAAAAAACTTTTTAGAAAGAAACACTTATATTGAAAATATTGTACTTCATTTTGATAATGATAGAGCAGGAAGAAATGCAACAAAAGCACTTATAATAGCTTTAAATAGGTACAATATATATGATATTCCTGCACCTTATGGAAAAGACATAAATGATTATTTATGTTACAAGTTAGGATTAAAGAAAAGACAAGAAATAGAACAATATAAAGTAAATAAAATACGAAACAAGGAATATATACAGGTATAGTTTTATCTGCAAAAATTAGATTTCTTGTCCTAGCAAGCAATGAATTTGTTCACACGAAAATATCGTGTTTCAAAATTCTATTCAATGGGGCTAGCCCCAATCCCCATTATTTAGTTTGAGATAGGAGTGAGAGATTTGAGAAAAAGAAATATTAGAAAAGATATAATGTTAAATGAAATAGAAAATGAGAAACTAACTTCTGATTGTAAGAAAGCTGATATTTCTTATGGAGAATATTTTAGAAGATTACTAATGGAAAAACAAATAAAAGAAAAGCCTGGAAGGGAATTTTACGAAGTAATGAAACAACTTTCTAAAATAGGTGTTAATCTAAACCAAATAGCTTATAAGGCAAATAGTACAAACAAGATAGATAAAGATTATTACAAAACAGAAGCAGAAAAATGGCACAAATTTGCAAGAGAAGTTAAACAAAAATTTTTGTAGGAGGTGGTAAGTTTGGCAACAACCAGTTTGTGGAAAGTAGTAAAAAGAATGGATCATGTTATAAATTATGCAAAGGAAAAAAATAAAACAAAAAACATTGAATTCAAAAGTAATTATGAAATAATAGTTGATGATTTAAAAGATGTAATTGATTATGCTAAAAATGCTAATAAAACTGAAAAAGAATATTTTGTTACAGGAATAAATTGTGAGCCAGATTCAGCTTATGAAGAAATGCAAGATACAAAGAAATATTATAATAAAGAAGATAAGATTTTAGCATATCATGCATACCAATCATTTAAAGAAGGAGAAGTTACTCCAGAACTTGCTCATAAAATTGGAGTGCAACTTGCTAATGAAATGTGGGGAGATAGATTTCAAGTAATAGTTACTACTCATTTGAATACTAATCACATACATAATCATTTGGTATTAAATTCAGTTTCATACACAGATGGAAAAAAATATTATAGTAACAGAGCTAATACAGGAAGATTAAGACATACTTCTGATGAAATTTGTAGAGAATATGGATTAAGTGTTTTAGAAGAAAAGCCTTGCAAGAAAAGTAAAATTAATTTTGAAAATTACTACAAGAAATCTTTTTATAATGATAACTATACAAAAAATGCTAAAAGAGATTTAGATTTAGCAATAAGACAAGCATATTCATTTGAAGATTTTATATATTTAATGAAAAGATTAGACTATGAAATTATCTTTAGAGCAAATAAAATAAGTATTAGAAAAGAGCCATATAAAAGAAATATTAGAATTGAACGAAGGTATGGAGAAAATTATTCAATAGAAAATATTAAGCGAAGAATAATAGAAGAACAAGCAGAAAGAGTGCCTTTTATAGAAAGTGTATATAATTATAAAAAAGTAAATTTTCCTTTTGCAAAAAGACATAAGAAAGCCAAAGCAAAAGGATTTATTGCATTATATTATCATTATTGTTATTTATTGAAAGTTTTTCCTACTAAAGTACCACAACAAAAGTTACCTGCAAGTATTAGAGCAGATGTTTCAAGAATGGAAGAACTATCTAATGAAGCTAGATTTTTATATCAAAATAAAATAAAAACATTAGAAGAATTAATAAATTACAAAGATGATATAACATTTAGAATAAATCAATTACTTGACCAAAGAGAAAGACTTTGGGCAAAAAGAAGATTATCAAAAGATGAAAATGATAGGCATAAAATAGCTGAAGAAATTTCATCTTTAAATGATAAAATAATTAAATTCAGAAAGAAGGTGGAAATGTGCGAAGATATTAAATCAAGAATACCAAAGATAAATAATAATTTAGATGAACTTGATAAACAAGAAGAATTAGAAAAAGAAACTAAAGACAAGAAAAAAGAGAGAGCTAAAAGTAGAAAGGAGTAAAAATATATGAGTGTAAATGGAGATGCATCAGAACAAGCTGTAAGATTAGGATTAGAGGGATTTGAAGTAACTGTAAAATTAATAGGAAGTGGTGCTAAAAATCTTTTAGCTATGTTATACGCAATGCAGAAAGATAAAAGCCAAAATCAAACTAGAGGAAAAATGAAATTGACTAAAATGTTACGAACAGGAAAACCCTTAAAAATATTTTCCATAAGTAAAGAAGACTTAAAAGTATTTTCTAAAGAGGCTAAAACCTATGGAATTACATACTGTGTATTAAGAGATAAAAATAATAAAGAAGAAAATGCTATGATAGATGTTATAGTAAAAGAAGATGATGCTTCAAGAATAAATAGAATAGTAGAAAAGTTTAAACTAACGACAGTAGATACTGGAAGAATAGAATCAGAAGTTACAAAATCTATTGAAAATAGAGAAGTACAGAAAAAAGAAATGGGTGTACAAGAAAAATCTAAAGAACAACAATTAGAAGAAGTATTATCTGACAAGCCATTACAAAAAGAACAAAATACAAATGAAAATTTCAATGTGGCAAAGACAGAAAAAAGCCCTCTGTCAAAGCCTTCCTTAATGACTTCAAAGATGCAAGAAGGGGTTTCTAAAGAAGCAACAAAACCTTCTGTAAAGAAAGAACTTGCAGAATTAAAAGTAGAGGCAGAAAAATTAGATAATCAAAAGAACAAAGAAAAGACAAATACTAAAACTAAAATCAATAAACAAAAGAAAAGTAAAACAAAAATAAAATCTAATAGATAGGAGGAGTGCTAATGGAAGAAACTAGAACAATTACTTTAGATAAGTATGATTATAAATTAATGCTAAATGCTTTAAATGAATTTAGAAATAATAAATTAGAGCAAAATATTGATACAGAAATAATTGATAAATTGATTATAAACTTATTAAATGCCCCTAAAAATAAGAAATTTTTATCATTGAACAAAAATACAAGAGGAAAATTTACAGTTGAGGCAAGATGATAAGAAAATTGCAAAAGTGTTTTATATAATAGGTATAGTACCAATTATATGGACAGCTCTCCTTGTAGCACCTTATATAAATGGTGGAATAATAGGAATTCTTAAAAATAGTAGTGACATTTTTACTAGACCTTTTAATATATCATTTACAGAGAATAGTATAAAAACTGTTCTTATTTTTTTGCTTATTTATATATTAGCAATTTTAGTATATGAAGCTACAAGAAAAAATTATAGAAGGAGAGAAGAAAATGGATCAGCAAAATGGGGCGATGCTAAAGAATTAAATAAAAAATATAAACAGCCTAATAATTATAATAAAATATTAACTAAAAATGTTTCTATTGGATTAAATGGAAAAAAGCACAGAAGAAATGTAAATGTATTAGTGATAGGTGGATCTGGAGCAGGTAAAACATTTAGCTATTGTAAGCCAAATGTAATGCAATGTGCAACTTCCTATGTAGTATTAGATCCTAAAGGAGAGATTCTTCGTGATACAGGCTATCTATTAGAGAAAAATGGATATGAGGTCAAAGTATTGGATTTAATAAATATGGAAAAATCACATTGCTATAATCCATTTGTATATTTAAAAGACGATAATGATGTTCAAAAGTTATCAACTAACTTGTTTAAATCAACAACACCAAAAGGTAGTACAACAAATGATCCATTTTGGGATACTGCTGCAAGTATGTTATTATTAGCTTTAATATTTTATCTTAAATATGAAGCTCCACCAGAAGAACAAAATTTTACTATGGTTATGGAATTACTACGAGCAGGAGATGTAAAAGAAGATGATGACGATTATGTTAGTCCACTAGATATGCTCTTTAATAGACTAGAAACAAAAAATCCAGAACATATAGCACTAAAATATTATAGAAGTTACCATAGTGGATCAGCAAAAACATTAAAATCCATACAAGTAACATTAGCTTCAAGATTAGAAAAATTTAATTTAGAAAGTATGGCACAATTAACACAAACAGATGAATTGGATTTACCATCATTAGGAGAAAGGAAAACAGCATTATTTGCAATAATACCAGATAATGATACATCATTTAATTTTCTAGTTAGCATACTATATACACAATTATTTCAACAATTATTCTACATTGCTGATTATAAATACGGAGGAAGTTTACCAACACATGTGCATTTTGTAATGGATGAATTTGCAAATGTAAGCCTGCCAGATGATTTTGACAAAATATTATCAGTAATGAGATCAAGAGAAGTTTCTGTTTCAATAATATTGCAAAATTTAGCACAATTAAAAGCACTTTTTGAAAAACAATGGGAAAGTATAGTTGGAAATTGTGATGAGTTTTTATATTTAGGTGGTAATGAACAATCAACACATAAATATATTAGCGAATTACTAGGAAAAGAAACTATAGATACTAATTCTTATGGTAGAAGTTTTGGCTCTCATGGTAATTTTTCAGAAAATGACCAAATTGCAGGTAGAGAGTTATTGACACCTGATGAGGTAAGATTACTTGATAATAATTATGCTTTGTTATTTATAAGAGGAGAAAGACCAATAAAAGATTTTAAATTTAATTTAAAGGAACATTTTAATAGTTCACATACGCCTATTGGCAATAAAAATGTAAAACCATATATACACGGTGGAACAGAAAATGCAATAGCTTCAATTACATTTGATATAGATGATATATCATTTAATACTAAAGAATTAAATAATTTACAAATTGATGAAATTGAGGTAGAAATACTATCAAATGAAGAAATAGAAAATATGTATAAAGAAGATATTGATAATAAAGTTATCAATTAATCCAGAGTATAAAATTTTAAAATATACTCTGGGCTTTTTTTATGCCTAAAAATAAATGTTATGTAAACAGAAAGTGAGGTAAAATCAATGAAAAATATGATGGAAAGAAAAGAAAAAGGAAAGAAAATTTTAAAAAAGATTTGTAAAAGAGGTGCAATAATTATAGGTTATATAATTGCATTAAATGTTGCACAACAATTAAATGTTTTCGGAGCAAATGATGATCCTCTTACAGTAATAAATAATTTGTCAGATTTTATATTTGGTTTAATTAGAGCTGTGGGTATGATTATTCTAGGCTTTGGAGTAGTACAAGTTGGTATGAGTTTGAAATCTCATGATCCTACACAAAGAGCAAACGGAATAATGACTTTAGCAGGAGGTATAGTAATTACATTCTCTAAAGAGATTTTAAGTTTAATAACAGGTGGTTAAAACATAGGCAGATATAATATCTGCCTAAAATTCATTTAAGGAGGAAATTAAGTTGGAGAAAAAATATCAAATAATATATGCTGATCCTCCATGGCAATATAAAGTATGGTCAAAAAAAGGAAATGGAAGAAGTGCTGAAAGTCATTATAGAACTATGAATATAGAAGATATTATTAATCTAAAAGAATTTATAAATAAAATTTCTGACAAAAATTGTATTTTATTTATATGGGTTACTTATCCATGTTTGAAAGAAGCTTTAAAAGTTATAGATGCATGGGGATTTAAGTATAAGACCTGTGGATTTACTTGGGTAAAGAAAAATAAAAAAAGTGATTCATGGTTTTGGGGTATGGGATATTGGACAAGAGCTAATTCGGAATTATGTTTGATTGCTACAAAAGGAAAAGTTAAAAGAATTAGTAAGAAAGTACATCAAATAATTGATACTCCAATAGAACAACATAGCCGTAAGCCAGCAATAGTAAGAGATAAAATTATAGAACTAGTTGGAGATTTATCAAAAATTGAACTTTTTGCACGAGAAAAAGTGCCAGGATGGGATGCGTGGGGAAATGAAATAGAAAGTGATATTAGAATGGAAGATTACAAGATAGGAGGTGCTTAGTTTGAATTGGATTGTAGGAAATTTGCAAAATGCGTTAGATACATGGAATGGAAAACTATCTGAAATTTATACTTTGGTTACACAAAGTCCTTCGAGTTTTAAAGGTGGAACTATATGGGAAATAATAGTCAATATAAATGGAGCATTGCAAGCGGTTGGACTAGCATTGCTTGTTTTATTTTTTGTAATTGGAGTAGTTAGAACTTGTACTAATTTTTCTGAAATTAAAAGACCAGAGCAAGCTTTAAAACTTTTTTTAAGATTTGCCATTGCAAAAGGAATAGTAACTTATGGACTAGATTTAATGTTAGCTGTTTTTAGAATTATACAAGGAATAGTTACAACAATAATGTCAAAAACCTCATTTCAAGCAAGTAGTATGACTTTACCACAAGAAATTATAGATGCAGTAAATAACTGTGGATTTTTTGAGAGCATTCCTCTATGGGCAGTAACAATTTTGGGAGGACTGTTCGTTACAGTATTATCTTTCATATTGATTCTTACTGTTTATGGAAGATTTTTTAAACTATATATGTATACAGCAATAGCACCTGTACCGTTGGCATCATTCGCAGGAGAAACAACGCAAAATATAGGGAAAAGCTTTTTAAAAAGTTATATAGCAGTATGTCTTGAGGGTGCAATAATTGTACTTGCTTGTATTATTTTTTCTGCATTTGCAACATCGCCACCAGTAGTAGCAACAGGAGCAGAGCCAGTAAATATGGTATGGAAATATATAGGAGAACTTATTTTCAATATGTTAGTCTTAGTTGGTACTATTAGACTATCAGACAGAATTGTAAGAGAAATGATGGGAATATAGAGATGAAAGGAGCAACAAAATATGAGTAAGGATTTTATACATATAGAGGAAAAAGGAATTAAATATTTAGTACACCCAAAAGGAAGTATATTTGAAGGTATGAAAATAAGAGAGAATCTAGATGATGCATTTGATAATGCTATAAAACGAGGAATGAAAAATCCAGAAGACTGGATGTATATGTACTCCGAAAACGGCAAAGATTACTTTAAACATTATTTTAGCAGGTGTTATAGATCTTATCCACAGTTTGGAGTAATAGAAAAAATAAAGAATAAAATACAAAAAGAAAGATAAGTGGAGGTATAAAAATGAGTATATCACAAGATTATGAAAAGTTAAGAATGCAATTAGGAAATAAGAAATATGAAGCATTAGATGAATATATAAGAACTTTTGGAAAAGTACATGAATGGCATCAAGGCATTAAAGATATTAGAAGTATTGAAAACATTAAAGAGTGGGAAGATAAAATGTTTGATTTGCATAGAAAGTGTAAACCAATTTTTATTGAAGATGTTGTTATGAATGAAAAAGAATGGAAAAAATTTGAAAAATGGTATGACGAAAACAAAGTTAAGACAAAACAGGAAAAATCAAAAAAGAGGGAGGCAAGGTAGATGGAGGAAAAAAATTATAGAAAATTATTAGGTGAAAATTATAGTGTTCAAAATATGGGAGCTTTAAAATTATTGATAGAATATGGAAGATTAAATTTACAAGATGATAATTTTTGTAAAAAATTAAAAAAAGATATAAGCGAAAAAGACCATTTCTATGAACCAGAGTTTTATACTGATATGGTAGATATAGCTAAAAGAATGGCTGAAATGCCAAAATATGATTTGTATGAACTTATGGAAGATAAAATAAGTATTTTAAAAACAACAATGCCCAAAAGTATAGATTTAAAAGAGAAAATCAAAAATAGAAGTAAGGAGGCAAGGTAGATGGAAGTTAAAATAAACAAAGATATTAGAGAATTTAGTGAAAGTATATTTTTTGGACTGACTA
>CALXNM010000040.1 GCA_944389745.1 uncultured Clostridia bacterium
TCCATCATCATTATTTGTTATTTCTGGTTCTGTATATACTTCTTCTCCCCTTTTACTTGTTCCTGCTATATATTCTACCCCTGTTGGTAAAGTCACTTCATTTTTTAATGTTACATTTTCTATTTGTGCAGATATGTTTTCGTTTGCGTCTAATTGTGGTTCTACACTATATGTTACTGTATCTTCATTTTTACTTAAATCATAATTAACTTTTTCGCTATTATTACTATCAATTGCTTTAATATCTCCATGAAGATTTGCTCCTACTACTAGAACAGTATTTCCATAATACATTCCTCCACTATGCGTACCTGGTACAATATTACCTTCCTCATCATATTCTGTTTTTATATAATTTACATTTCCAGAATCCCATTCTGGTTCTGGCCAGTCTTCTAAGTAATCTATATTTTTATTTACTATTGTGTATATACTCCTATCTAAAACTTCTTTCCAGCACCAACTCCTTTGTGTTATTCCATAAGTTTCTCCTATTGTTGAAGTATCCCTTATCTTCAATAAGAAATTCAAATAATTATTTTGTCCTTTTCCAATACAACCATTGATTGTTTCAAAATATATGCCTACACATACCTCATTAGTTGGTATTTCTTCTATTGTTTCATATACATTCATATCTACTATATTAGCATTATTCATTTCAGTTTGACTTGTCCAATTAGTTCCATCTCTTTTTGTTACATACCAAACTTTAAATTCTGTAGTCTCCTTAAAATCGCTTGTTTTATATTTGATATTATCAGAAAAATATATAGGTTCAAAAGCATCCCCATCAAATTTTACAAATTTATTAGCTGCATATATATCATAATCATTAGAATGATTTGGAACAATTCTTGTTTTAATACGTACTGTGCTTCCCAACACAACTCTTCCATCTCCAGCGCCCCCTTTAGATTCTATTATAAAATTACTATTTTCGTCTGTAAAAACAATATCATTATAATATGATCCTTTTTTGTATATTACATGATGATTTTTAATACTATCATCAGAGATAAGTTCTTGATTAGTAATTACCTCTCCTGTTTTAGAAGAAACTTTCATATTACTATCAGATATCGTTAAATAATAATTTCTATCTTCAATTGTACTTGCATCATTATCTGGCACAAATATTTGCATATATCCAACACTAAAATATCCTATATTTTCTGCATATACATTAGTTCTATTAGGGTTACCAGCCCATGATGAATAATAATGTGGAAAAATACCATTAAAATCATAATTATCTATTGTTACATGTAGAACATTTCCATCTGATGTTATTTGTATTTTTCCTGAATTATATGTGCAATAATCTTCTGCTTTAGTATTTGTATTATCCTGTAACATTTTTCCTAATGGTAATTCCTGAGCATAAACATGAGTATAGTTATCTATAAACATATTTCTTCCATCTATTAATCCTATATAGTCCATTGTCCAGTCATTCAATCTATATTGCCATAATATTGGTGTACATTCATTTGTAATATCTTCTAGTTCATCTGAACCGAATTTGCTTCTTTCTAATTTTAAATCTATATCAAATGATATTTCTCCTTTTGGATATTCTATTCCTTTTAATCCTTTTGATTCATTATCATTATATAACTGAACAGCAAATCCATATCCATACATTCTTCCAGATGTTTCACCTTCGCCATAATCTACTGTTGCTTTATTTGATAAATAGTATGTATTATCAGATAATTGTACATTATACTTTCCTGCCGCACTTACTATAATTTTATCGCCTATTATCGTCTTTTTATCATTATCTTCATTTCCTGTTAATTTAAAACTAAATGTAGGTATTATCTCTGTTTTGTTTCCTGCTCCATATACTTGAAGCACGAATACTAGAGTTTGTTTACCTGGTATTGTTTGCTCTGTTTCTGGCATACTGTATTTTCCTGTTACTGTTCTTCCATCTTCCGATACTTGTCCTTCTTCTAGCCATAACATTGAGTCTAAATCCCATTTTACTAAAGTTGCTAACTCTTCTGGTAACGTTGCTTCTACTTCTATAGCTCCTCCTGTTAGATTTGTATCTGTTACTCCTTCCTTTAATGCTGTTGTTAAATCTATTGTCCATGTTACTTGGTCAAATGAACGCACTATGTTATTGTCTTCTGAGCTATCATTTCCCGGGTCGTCATTTGCGTCCCATGGTCCTGTTCCTGTTTTTGTGCTTATTATTGTTGCATCTGATATATATCCCTTTTGTCCTATTTCCACTATTCTTGCTTCTGCTGCCTTTTCTTGTGCTGCTAGTTGTTGTTTTGCTTGGGTATATTCTATTACATTTGAATTGTTTTTAAGCACTATAAAACACACCAAAAGTACAGCTATTAGCACAAATGGCATAGCTATACTTGGTGTGTCATGTATTCTATCTTTTATTTTTATTTTATTTGCTTGGTTATCTTGATTTGCTTCTTTGTCCTTATTCTCTAGAAGTGTAGCTCTCTCTCTCTCTCTCTCTCTCTCTCTAGAGTCATGCGGTTTTCAGCTTCTCTGTTTTTTCTCATATAGTCGCCCTCCATTTTTTCTTGGTCTTATGCTTAATGCTTAATATTCACAGTAATATAATTATATAATTCTATTATAGTGGAGGTTGTTTTTATTGTAAACACCTAGTATTCTGGTATTTTTAGCCATTTCTTGCTACCTGCTACGGATATTGCTTTTTCGTCATTTGTATCTTTTATTTTACATTTTTGTAACATTTCTAAACTAAAGTAATGTCGCATCGTTTTTATTATTCTGGATTATTATTTGATAATCTTCAACAAAAGCTCGATATATCAGCGTTAAGAAAGTTTTTTGTGTTTATATAGAATAGTACAAATTTTTTCATAAACTTATTATAAATTACTTGTATTACTTTTGACCGTATGTTTATGGAATTTTTGTAACAAACAAGGAACTCTTATTCTTTATAAAAGTTCCTTGTTACATGATTTTCTATTTTTTATTTTATAATGTTTTATTCTTCCACTATAAACTCCTAAACACATTACCTAAACTATCATTAATTACTAAATTAGCCATATTATCCATTCCTGTTTTATCTCTGTTTATTAGCACTAATTTATTTCCTTTATAATAATATATTAAACTACTTGCCGGATATACCGTAAGTGAAGTACCTCCAATTATTAATACATCGGCATTTTTTATAGCTTTTATACTATTTTCCACAACATAATCATCCAAGCCTTCTTCATAAAGTACTACATCAGGTTTAATAATTCCTCCGCACTCACATTTTGGAATACCTTCACTATTAAATACATATTCTGCGCTATAACTTTTTTTACATTTCATACAATGATTTCTTAAAACACTTCCATGAAGCTCATATACTACTTTTGAACCTGCTTTTTGATGTAGTCCGTCAATATTTTGTGTAATTACTGCTTTAAGTTTTCCTTCTTTTTCTAGTTCAACTATCTTTTTATGCGTTATATTAGGTTCATATTTTAGTGAATTCATCTTATCTTTATAGAATTTAAAAAATTCCTCTGGGTTGTTCACAAAAAAAGTATGGCTTAATATTTCTTCTGGTGGATATTTATATTTTTGATTGTATAAACCATCTTTGCTTCTAAAGTCTGGTATACCACTTTCTGTAGAAACACCAGCTCCGCCAAAGAATACTATGTTGTTACTATTATCTATAATTTCTTTAAATTCTTTAATCTTATCTTCTAATTTTTCATCTGACATTAATTTCATCTCGATTCTTGTTATTTTCGGTTTAATTGCAGTTTTTACCGTATTTCCTTTGAAGTTATCCACAGTTTTTTTGGTATTTATCCACATTATTTTACAAAAATTTCTCTTATTTTATTTAAAAGTCTTTTAAATATCGATTTCTTATATGGTACAATAGAGTTTAGCTTTTCTCTCTCCTCTTCTGCTATACCCATTTCTTGCGCTTGATTATCCAGTATTGGCATTTTATCCTCTTGATTTTTCTTTTTAAAAAGATTATCAGGATTATATTTTTCTTTTAGTTGTGCTTGATATTCATTTTCATTTTTTGTTAATATTTGCTCTAACTCTATTCTCTCGTTTTCATTTTCGCACCAATAATTTAAATACAATAATGCTATTACAGCTATTGTTTCTTTTTTTATTCCCTGCTCATTTAATGGTATTTTATCTGTATATTGCGGATTATAGCTTACTTCTCTTTTTTCTTTTAACATGTTAAATAAACTATTAGGTAATTTGTTTATATATTCATTTCCTAATAAATTTAATATTTGATATACTTCTGAATAAATTTCTTTAGTTTTTACATTCATACTTTTTCTATTCCTTCGTTACTTTTTTCTTTTTCCGGCAATCCTTCTCTTAATGTTTCTCTTGCAGAGCTTAAATCTGATAATTTTGCCTCCGAGATAGCTTCTAATAACACTTTTCTTGTTCTTTTTTTAGATGAATCAATTGGTTGTCTATCTGATTGTTCTCTGTCTAGAAGAACGCGCCTTGTCCTTTTACTTCCAACTATTCTATCTGGAACTTCGTCTGGTGCTTTATCCGACACTTTTCCATCCACTTTGCCTGTGGCTTTTTTCTCTACACTCTCTTCTACTTTGTCAGGATGAGTTTTAGTTTGCGTTCTATACCTTTGGACTAATTCTATTGCATTGTCTGCCATGTAGGTATTTAATCCTAATTGTTGCATTTTTCCCTTTATCTGGTCTAATTGTTCAACATTTCCACTAACAATTAATTCATTATAGCTTCTTGAAACATCATCCATATTTCGAGAAAGTGAATTAAATAATTCTTCTCTTGCTTCTTCTGGAATGTTCGAATAGTGTTGTAAATTTTTTACAAAAGTTTGAGTTCCATTTACGCCTTCACTAAAATAGCCTAAAATAAACTCTGGTGGTACTTTTTTTAAATCTGCACAAACTCTATCTAAAATGCAATGTTCCTCATATTGTTGACCTGCGGTTTGCTTATTTTCTTCTGGAAAGCCTAAAAAAATTTTTTCACCATTTTTATTTTGTATGCACAAGGGTACAGCTAATACAGCATTTACTTTTGCTCCATTTCCCATTTGATATTGCCTAACTCCTTCAATCAGCTGCTCAGTATTTTCATTTGTTCCTAAAGAAATTGATGTACTTAAAACTGTTCTACTATTATCATTTATTTTTAATCCATCAGCAACAATACTTGACGCTATACCTTGCTTTTCTGCTTCAGTTCCCTTATCTATTCCATGAACTCCTATTCCATATTCTCCCTGTTCTAAGTTTTCTATGGCATCTTCTAAAGATTCTTCTTCTATTGCTTGTTCCTGCTTTTTATCCATTAATTGATATTCAATATTAACATTTCCATCATTTTGAAGTTTATATAACTCTTCTAATCCTATTTCAACCAAATGTGGAGTTTCAGTCATAACTGCTCTTACATTAACCATATTTAAAGCATAGGCAGCAGAATGGTCAATATAAAGTTTGTCATCTTGTTTATATACTATCAATTCTCTTTTTACGTTTGGCATTGCTTGAGTACTCATACTACTTGAGCGTCCAAAATTTCTATTTAATGTCAATTGAGTTCTTGCACCAAGCATTGATTCTGTCCTTGTTTCAGGTCTTCTCCTAAAAGATAATTGAGTTTGTTCAAGTCTTCTTTTTATACTTTGATTACTTTTATATATTACCATATTAAAGCTCCTATTACTTTATTAAATTTTATTCATATATATTATATATATCATATTTTTTATTTTGTCCAGTTCTAAATTGTGCCAATGGGGACAGACCCCTTTGGCATATATTGTTATTTTCGGCTTAATTGCAGTTTAATGCACACTTTTCTTAAAATTATCCACAGTTTCCACATGATATTGTTGTTTTTATCCACAGTTTTTTACCTATTTTATGATTTTTATATAATCTTCTTTTCTTGCTTTTGCCCTATGTCTTCCCATCCCACTTGGCACATATTCTCCCGCTTCTAATATTTGTTGTAAATCTTCGTCCTTTATTTGTTCATTTTTGTATTTTCTTATGCTTCTTCTCTCTTCTAAATCTTTAATAGTTTGATTCATATAAAAACCTCCTAACTAAAAATTATATCACAATATTTAATTTATGTTAAAATGTATAATTTTAACATAAAATACATATATTAATTACGAAAAAGTTCCGTAAGCGTAAAAAATTCGTAATGAAATTTGACTAATTTACTAATTATATGGTATAATCATTACGAAAAAGTTCCGTAAATGGAAAAAATTCGTAATGGAGGTGCTGATATGGAAATAAAAAGAAACTACTATTTGCAAGAACTTATAGATAGAATAGACAATCAGCTGATAAAAATAATAACTGGGATTAGAAGATGTGGTAAATCATATTTATTAAATGTAATATTTAAAAATTATCTTACAGAACAAGGGGTAGATGAATCTCACATAATCCAATTGAGTTTAGATGAAAATAAAAACAAAAAATTCTTAAATCCAGATGTACTTGATGAATATATAAGAGAATTAATAAAAGATAACGATAAATATTATTTATTGTTAGATGAAATACAAGAAGTTAAAGATTTCGAATCGGTTTTAATTGGTTTTATGCATATAAGTAATGTAGAAATATATGTAACAGGAAGTAATTCAAAATTTTTGTCATCCGATATTGTAACAGAATTTAGAGGCAGAGGGGATGAAATAAGAGTTTATCCTTTATCTTTTTCAGAATTCTATTCTGTATATGATGGTTCACAAGAAATGGCATTAAGTGAATTTTATACTTACGGCGGCTTGCCTTTAACTGTTTTAGCCAAAACTGATAATGCTAAAATAAATTATCTTAAAACACAAAAGGATAATGTATATATCAATGATATTGTTGACAGAAATAAAGTTCAAAACAAAGAAGAATTAGAAATGTTAGTACAAATAATAGCTTCTGATATAGGTTGTCTTACTAATCCTTTAAAATTATCAAATAATTTCAAAGAAAGAGACAGATTATCTACTATGACAGATAAAACCATATATAACTATTTAGGATATTTACAAGATGCTTTTATGATAGAAAAAGCAAGAAGATTTGATGTAAGAGGCAAACGATTTATTGAAACGCCTCAAAAATATTATTTTACAGATATGGGAATCAGAAATTCATTTTTAGACTTTAGGCAAAGCGAAGAAATATCACATATAATGGAAAATGTTATTTATATAGAGCTTAAAAAACGTGGATATAATGTTGATGTTGGTTCTGTTGAAATACGTGAAGGAAATGCAAAAAAGCAATTAGAAATTGATTTTATAGCTAATAAGGGAAATAATAAAATTTATATTCAATCAGCTCTTGAAATGAAAACGGCAGAAAAAGTTAAGCAAGAACAAAAATCATTGTTAAATGTAAATGATTTCTTTAAAAAAATAATAATTGTTGGAGACAATATAAAAAGATCTCGTTATGATAATGGTATAATATTAATGAGCATATATGATTTTCTTTTAGATGCTAATAGTTTAGACTATTAACGTTGTGCCAAGTGCCAATGGGGACAGGCCCCTTTGGCATATATTTAATTTTTAATGGAATATTTTACATGTTTTTGCATATAATATATTAAGATACACTTCATGCAGATATTTTTTTGCTTCTACTCTTGACAATGTACCTCTAAAGTTATATAATATATTTGTTGAGACATCGCGGGGTGGAGCAGTTGGCAGCTCGTTGGGCTCATAACCCAAAGGTCGGTAGTTCGAGTCTACCCCCCGCAACCAAATTCGAGGCTTTTAGCCTCTTTTTTTTATTTTAAAATATTTTATATTATTTTATAAAATGCCCTAGTATCAAGCATTTTAT
>CALXNM010000041.1 GCA_944389745.1 uncultured Clostridia bacterium
ATAGACAATAAAAGAGCATATTCTTTTGAGAGATGTATAGAAGAAATGTTTAAAAATGAACCATATGGATTATATAAGTTTGGATATGTAGAAGATCTAGACAAAATCACACCACAGGATTTATATGAACATTATAAAAATCTAATATCAAAAG
This sequence comes from uncultured Clostridia bacterium, assembly GCA_944389745.1. Lineage (GTDB taxonomy): Bacteria > Bacillota > Clostridia > TANB77 > CAG-508 > CALXVA01. Next base: position 155 of record CALXNM010000041.1, read on the forward strand.
CAAAAATCGATATATTTCTTTCAGGAGAATTAAAAGACAATAGTATATTAAACATAATAAAAGAAAATGAGAAAATAAAAGAATTAAATGAAAGAGAAGCGGAATACATTCAAAATAGTGAAAAAACAAACAAAATAGAAGTAAAGGAAACACAAGTAGTAGAAGAGCATATGCAAGTTGGCCAAGGAAATCTTGTTTTGGGCCTAAATATAAATGCAAACATGAATGATTCTAAATTTGTTGCATCAGTATATAATGCAATTTTAGGAGGAGGAGCTAATTCTAAATTATTCCAAAATGTTAGAGAAAAACAAAGCTTGGCATATACTGCCGGTTCAACATATAGAAGACAAAAAAATGTAATATTTATAAGATGTGGAATTGAAATAAAAAATTACGAGAAAGCATTAAACACAATAAAAGAACAATTAAATGACATAGCAGAAGGTAATTTTTCAGAAGAAGATATTAATAATTCTAAAGAATTAATTTCAGAGTCAATTAGAAGTATTACAGCAGAACAAGATACAGAAGTAACATATTATTATGGACAAGAACTATCAGATAGTTTTACATCAATAGACGTATATATTGAAAAAATAAATAATGTTACAAAAGAAGAAATACAAGAAATGGCCAAAAACATTAGCATAAACACAATATATTTCTTAAGAGATTAGGAGGAAGGGTTTAATGAAAAAAGTAGAATGTACAAAAATAAAGGAAGAGGCATATATAGAAAAATTAGAAAATGGCATGAAAGTAATAATAATACCAAAACATAATTTAGACAAAAAATATATTATATGGGGAACTCATTTTGGTTCAATAGATAATAGATTTATCATGCCTAAAACAAATGAAGAAGTATTTATTCCAGACGGAGTAGCTCATTTTTTGGAGCATAAAATGTTTGAACAACCAGATGGAACAAATAGTTTAGATACTTTAATGGCACTAGGATTAGATGCAAATGCATATACAACAAATAATCATACAGCATATTTATTTGAATGTACAAATAATTTCTATGAAGGATTAGATGAACTTATGGATTATGTACAACATCCATATTTTACAGATGAAAATGTAGAAAAAGAAAAAGGAATAATTGGGCAAGAAATAAAAATGTATGACGATGAACCAGGATGGAGATTATACATGAATGCCATGGATTGTATGTATAAAGAAAATCCTATTAAAATAGATATAGCTGGAAGTATAGAATCAATAAGCAAAATTACACCAGATGTATTATACAAATGTTATAACACATTTTATAATCCATCTAATATGATTATGGTAGTTTGTGGGGACTTTGAACCTGTGGCAATGTTAAAAGAAATTAAAGCAAGATTACTACCAAAAGAAGATCAAGGAGAAATAAAGAGAATATATCCTGAAAAAGAAATTGGAATAAGCAAAGAATATAAAGAAGATAAAATGGAAGTAAGTCTTCCAATATTTGCTGTGGGATATAAAGATGATGAAGGAATGAATGACGAGATAGTAAAAAAACATATTGCAATAGAAATTTTATTGAATATGATAATTGGAAAAAGCTCAGATGCATACAAAGAATTATATGAAAGCGGAGAATTATTATCAGTTCCAGATATGGATTATGAATTTGCAGAAGAATATGCACATATATTAATATCTGGACAATCAAAAAATCCAAATAAAGTAAAAGAAAAAATAGAAGAAGCGGTAGAAAGATATAAAAGCGAAGGTTTAAGCGATGAGCATTTTAGCAGAATAAAGAAAAAAATATATGGAGATTATGTAGCCGAATATAATGGGGTTGGAGATATAGCAAGAATGTTCTTATCTGACAGCATGAAAAATATAAATAGCTTTGACTATATAGAAAAATATAATGAGGTAACAAAGGCTTACACAGAAGAAGTATTAAAAAATGTCTTTAAAAAAGATAATATGGTAATGTCTGTAATAAACTGTAAAGACTAAGAACTAAATGTTAGAAAAGGTCGAAATAAGTAATACGAAAATTGATATAAACCGCTTGAAATCAACAAAAAATAATTGACTAGTGCATAAAAATATGTTATTTTTTAAATATACAAAAGAAAAAATGCAAGAAAAGGAGAGTGGTTTTTATGTTAAATGATGAAATTTGTAAATTAAGGGAAGAATTAAATAATAGCATTATAAGTGGACAAGATTATAAAGAAACATACAAACTAAGTACAGAATTGGATAGACTTATTGCAGAATATTATAAAATTAAATTTGTTTCTCAAAGTAAGAGAAAAGTAAAAGATAATATAAAAAGAAAAATTATGAATAAAAGATAAATAAAAAATACAACTTACTAAATGAACCCAAATTATTAGACAAAAGAGTTTAATAATTTGGGTTCATTTTATGTTAAAACGCGCTCACTCTATATTACAAAAACATTACATTTTTGTGAAATTTACATTACAAAGATGACAAATATATATAAAATGTGCTAGTATAGAATAATAATATATACAAAAAAAGTTGAAAAAAGTAAAATCATATATTATAATGTAATAAAGAGGTGAATTATGAGCAAAAGCAAAGTAATAGGAATAATCTTTATATTACTAATAGCAATTACATTAATAACTTTTATAACACCTAACTATGTGTATGCAGATACACCTTCATCAATAAATCCGGGAGACTGGGAACCAGGAAAGGGCGGAGACATGCAACAGATAACAGATTCGGCAGGTATAATAGTTTCTGTTATAAGAGTAGTAGGAATTATAGTAACAGTAGTAGTATTAATGATATTAGGAATTAAATATATGCTTGGTAGTTTAGAAGAAAGAGCAGAATATAAAAAGAGCATGAAAGCATATATAATTGGTGTGGTTATGTTCTTTGCATTAAGTCAATTAATACCTATAATTATTGATTTAGCAACAGCATTTGATTCTTAATAAAAATGAGGAGGAAAGATGAAAGTATTAAGAATATTTCTATACATAATATTAATATTAATACTTATTTCTAATGTTTCAGTGGTAAAAGCTACTGGTTCAGAAGATAGTGCTGTAGATATAGATACTGACAGTATAATAGATGGTGCTGAAAAATTTCTGCATGCTGGAGAAGGCGAAGATACACCATTAGATGAAGCAGACTTTAAACAAGTATCAGATGTAATATATAATGTATTGTTAGTATTGGGTATTGTTGCAGCAGTAATTGTAGGACTTATTATAGCAATAAAGATTATTACTGGCAGTGCAGGACAAAAAGCAGAAACGAAAGAATTACTTATTCCATATATCACTGGATGCGTTATAATATTTGGAGCATTTGGAATTTGGAAAATAGTAGTTAATATATTAAATCAAACACAGGCGTAATGCAGACATAATACATAAATAAATAGATTTTAAAATTATCTCATTTTGAGATATATAATATATATTATTTTTAATAAAAGGAGGAAAAAAATATGCAAAAGACATTAAAAATACTAAGTATAATATTAATTGCAGTACTTATGGTAACAATGATGTCAACAGTTGTTATGGCAACATCTGATCCATCTGGTCAAGTAGAAGATTTATTTAATAAAGACGCTGAAGGTACAGATGGTATAATGAATGTTGGTGGTAGAATTGTAAGTATTGTAACAACAATAGGTATCATAGTTGCAGTTGTAGTATTATTAGTCTTAGGTATTAAATATATGATGGGGAGTGCTGCTGAGAAAGCAGAATACAAAAAGACAATGATCCCATATTTAGTTGGTGCTTTATTAATATTCGGTGCATCAGCTATAGCTAAAGCAATAATAGCTATGAGTGAGAATTTAACAGCTGACTAATAAATGTTACAGCAATATTACGAGAATATTACAAAAATATTAAAAGTGCATTACAAATGCACTTTTTTTCTTTTTTTCTATCTTTTTAGAAAATTTTCTGCTATAATATAATGTAATATATTGTGATATATTGTAGGTAGGAATATAAACAAAGGAGGAAGCATATATGGGAACATATAATTTACCTAGAAGTGTAAAGGGTGAAGGTAGAATATTATTCATCTTTACAGGTAAAAGCATGTTGTACACAGTAATAGCTGGTGCATTTGGACTAATATTTTATTTTATATTTCATGCAATGGGACTAACTATGGTAGGTATAGTTATAACTTTAATTTTTGCTGTAATTGGATTTATAATAGGTACTTTAAAAATGCCAAATTTAGGAAAATTTAAATTTGCCCAAAAAACAGGTGGGGAAAACATAGACGATATAATAAAAAGGGCTATAAAGTTTAAAACAAAAGGAAGAAAAATATATATTTACAGGGAGGAAGAAAAGAATGGATAATTTGCAAACTTTAACAACGGTTTTAATGGTTATAATAGTAATAATTTGTGTATTATTAGTTGCTCTTGTAGTAGTATATTTTTCTACAAAGAATAAAAAAGATAAAAAAATAGGTAAAGCAGAGAAAATTGCTGAAGAAGATGGAAAAGTAGTGCCAAAATCTAAAACATTTGCTGTACAATCTGTAATAGATTTTATGGAATTTGATAGAATTGAAGATAATATGATAATTCAAAAAGATGGATTTAAATATATAATGGTAATTGAATGTCAGGGTATAAACTATGATTTAATGTCTGAAGTTGAAAAAAATGCAGTTGAAGAGGGATTTATACAATTTTTAAATACTATTAGACATCCAGTTCAATTATATGTTCAAACAAGAACAATCAATTTGGAAGGTAGTTTACAAGGTTACAGAGCAAGAGTAAAACAAATAGAAGATGATTATCATAGACAAGAAATGAGATATAGAGAAATGAAGAGCTCTGGTAACTATACAAAAGAGCAATTAGATAGAGTATATTATGAGTTAACAAAACAAAGAAACCTTACTGAGTATGGAAAAGATATAATTTATTCAACAGAAAAAATGAGTTTAAATAAAAACGTATTAAACCAAAGCTATTACGTAATTGTTCCATATATTCCAGAAGAATCAGGAACAGATGATTTCGACAAAGATGAAATAACTAGTATGGCTTTCTCAGAATTATATACAAGATGTCAATCAATTATAAGGACTTTAGCAGGATGTGAAGTACATGGTAGAATTTTAAGTTCTGAAGAATTAGTAGAACTACTTTATGTAGCATATAACAGAGACGAACAAGAAGTATTTGGACTAGATAAAGCTTTGAGAGCAGGATATGATGAATTATATTCAACAGCTGAAGATGTTCTAGATAAGAAGATGAGATTACTAGATGAAAAAATAGAAGAAGAAGCATTTAATAAAGCAAACGAAAAAGTTATAGAGGCTCAATCTGCTAAAGAAAAAGCATTACAAAAGAAAGAAAACAATATGGATAACTTAATAGATAATTTAGCAAAGTTAATTATAGAACAAAATACTGCTTCAGTAGGATATGATGTTGCGCAAGATGCAATAAACAGTATAAATAAAGACAAAGAAGAAAGAAAAGCAGGTAAAAAGAAAGCAAGTAAAGAAGGAGGTACAAAAGAAGATGGCAAAGAAAAAACAAAGAGAAGAAGAACAACGAAGACAGCTTAATGATTATACAAAGCCAGATGAATTTCAAATTTTAAAAAAGAAAACTATAAAAGAGCTTATAGCTCCTTCTGGAATTGATGCTACAAACATAGATCACTTAGAGATAATCTCTAATGTTACAAGATATGCAAGAAGCTTCTTTGTATCAACACTTCCAAGAATGTGTACATTCCCAGAATTGTTTAGAGATATGTACCTATTTGGAGATATCAATACATCGATATACATAACTCCAATTCCAGAATCTAGGTCTCAAAACGAATTAAACAGAGTAATAAATGAAATAGAAACAGAAAGAATTGTTGCTCAAGATAGAGGAAATATAAACAGAGAATCAGATTTGGGACAAAAAAGATTGGAAGCAGAAGAATTAAGAGATGAAATTGCAGCAGGATTTAATAAATTATATGAGGCTTCAATAGTTTCAACTCTATTTGCATATAACTTAGAGGATTTGGAAAGATATACTAAACTATTATCAACAGAAATGTCTAAATCGTTAGTTTCTATTAAAAGTGCATGGGGTATGCAAGAAGAGGCATTTAAATCAAATTTACCTTTAATGGATGACAAAATTAAGAAAACTCATACATTTGATAGAAGATCAATGGGAACAGTATTTCCATTTACAACTTCAGAAGTGGGACATTCAACAGGTGTACCTCTAGGAATAAATAAACAAACTGGAGTACCAGTATTATTTGATAATTTTCATAGTTCACTTACAAATTATAACATGGTTATATTTGCTAAGTCTGGTGCTGGTAAGTCAGTTACAATGAAAACATTAGTATCCAGATCAGCTGTTTTAATGGGTGTTCAAAGTTTGGCACTAGACGCTGAAGGTGAGTATAGTATAGTTGCAGAAAGCCTTGGAGGAATAAATGTTGTTATCAGCCCTTCATCTAAAACAGTTATAAATATATTTGATATTGAAACAGAAATTGTAAAAGATGAAATTACAGGTAGAGATAAAATAGTATTAAATGTTGAAAACAAAGTAGAAGACGTTACTCAAGCTTTACTTACAATGGCTAAAGGTAGTACAAGAAGTGAAGAAGTTAACGAACTTACAAAACAAATTATAGCAGAATCTGTTGCAGAAGAATATGCAGCACATGGAATAAATAATGATCCTAATAGCTTATTTGAAGCAGGACCTGCTGGAAACTTATCAGGCAATATGTTAGGAAGAAAAAAGAAAGATATGCCAACAATTGGCTCTTGGTACAGAAGAATACAAAAGAAAGCAGACGACAATAAAAACCCAGACTATAATTTCCATTATAGTTATTTACTAAAAGTTATGAAACAATACATAAGAGAATATGATGGACAGATGGCATATTTTGATGGACAATCTACATTTGATTTACTAGATGGTGCCTTATTCATCAATTTAGACATATCACAACTAGAAGAAAAATTTGCAAGACCACTTGCACAACAAATATTACTAGAGTGGATATGGGAAAAATATGTTAAGAAAAATAGTGAGGATAGAACAAAAGCTGCTAAAAAGAGAGTGCTAGTTGACGAGGCGTGGATGTTATTACCATTCCCAGAAGCTGTAGATTTCTTAAACACTATGGCAAGACGTGCCAGAAAAAGAAATGTATCTCTTGCAATTATTTCACAGAGATT
>CALXNM010000042.1 GCA_944389745.1 uncultured Clostridia bacterium
TCTCCATTTTTCTCTATTATTGGTGTTTCTATTTCTTTATATAACCTATGACTTGCTAGGTTTATTACATTTATTGATACTGTGCTTGTTCTAAAGTTTATTTCACTATTTCCTATTTTAGCAATATCATCGTCTCCAATTAACTCTGAAACCACATGTTTGGCTTCATATTGTGTTCCATTTGCTGATTCATTATCTATTCTTGCATTAAATGTAATTGGTGTTATATTGTCGCCTGATGTTACACCATATATATACCATACTAATGTGGTACTTCCATCATCATTATTTGTTATTTCTGGTTCTGTATATATTTCTTCTCCTCTTTTACTTGTCCCTGCTATATATTCTACCCCTGCTGGTAATGTTACTTCATTTTTTAATGTTACATTTTCTATTTGTGGCGATATGTTTTCGTTTGCATCTAATTGTGGTTCTACACTATATATTACTGTATCTTCATTTTTACTTAAGTCATAATTTACTTTTTCTGCTTTAGAACTATCAATTGCTTTGATATCTCCATGAAGATTTGCTCCTACTACTAATATAGTATTTCCCCTATAAAGCCCTCCGCTATGTGTTCCTGTCATTATATTTCCTTCTGTATCATACTCTGTTTTAATGTATTGCATATTCTCTGAATTCCATGCTGGAGTAGGATATGTATCATATGAATCTAATTTTTCTTGAGTATATATATTCCTGTCTAATGCTTCTCTATATAATTTATCAATATGCATAAAAGCATATGTTTCGTTTATTTTGGCTTTGTCCTTAACTTTTAATCTGATTCTAAAATTAACATCTGTACTAGGAATTAAGTAGCCTTCTTGCGACTCAAAATATATTCCTATACATAAATACCCATCCGGTATATCTTCTTTATTTTCGTATAAAAACATATCTTCTATTTTTCCATTATTCATATCTGCTTGGTTAAGCCAATTGCTTCCATCTTTTTTCGTCACATACCAATATTTCCATGTCATAAAGCTATTTCCAGTATTTAACGTTATATCAAATTTTTCATTATCACTATAATTCAGTACTTCAAATGCTTCTCCATTAAATTTTGCAAATTTATCTGCACTTCTTATATAATCATCTTGGTCATTATTTCCACTGAGCCTTATAGATGGTGTAAATAAAAATTCTTGTCCTAAACTTATCATAGAATCCCCAGCATTCCAAGATGATGCTAAATTATTACCATTTTTATCCTGAAGCCAAGTTTCATGAGAAAATATTCCAGAACTATATCTAACATACTGTAATCTGCAAGAATCATCTGTCGTTACCATTTGTGTATTTGTTATTTGATCTGATATCGTTTGAGTATTGAAATTACTATCACTAACAGTTAAATAATAATTTCTATCTTCTAATTTTGTATCTTCTGTATCTGGTATTATTATTTGAAAAGTTCCTACACTAAAACAACCAATATTATTTGTATAATCAGGATTACTGCCATCAATAGCATCAGTATTATATATTGGAAATACTCCATCAAAATCATAATTATTTATCTTAAAGGTTAATTTATTTTCATTTTGAGCCATAGTTATATTACCAGAATTATAAACACTTTTTTTTCTATTGCCAGTATTTACACCATATGGTACTACTATCCTAGCTGCTCCAAAATCGCTTATACCAAAATCCATATCCCTATCAGGTATTCCAATATTTCCATAGTTAACACGATAATTCCAAAAAAGAATATTCCCTTCAGTAATATCTTCTAATTCTTCCGATTCAAATTTACTTCTCTCTAATTTTATATCTATATCAAATGATATCTCCCCCTTTGGATATTCTACTCCTTTTAATCCTTTCGAAGAGTTATCATTATATAACTGCAATATAAAAGAATACTTATATACCCTTCCATCTATTAATTTTCCATCATAATTAATATCCAAACTTCTTAAATTATCTCCATTTCTTCCTACCAATTTTACATTATACTTTCCTGTTGCACTTACTGTTATTGTTTTGCCTGTTATTGCTTTTTTATCACTATCTTCATTTCCTGTTAGTTTAAAATTAAATGAAGGTACTATTTCTGTTTTGTTCCCTGCTCCATATACTTGAAGCACGAATACTAAAGTTTGCTTTCCTGGTATTGTTGTCTCTAGTTCTGGCATAGTATATTTTCCTGTTACTGTTCTTCCATCTTCTGTTACTTGTCCTTCTTCTAGCCATAGCATTGAGTCTAAATCCCATTTTACTAAAGTTGCTAACTCTTCTGGCAATGTTGCTTCTACTTCTATTGCTCCTCCTGTTAGGTTTGTGTCTGTTACTCCTTCTTTTAATTTAGTTGTTAAATCTATCGTCCATGTTACTTGGTCAAATGAACGTACTATATTATTATCTTCTGAACTATCATTTCCTGCGTCATCATTATCATCCCATGGCCCTGTTCCTGTTTTTGTGCTTATTATTGTTGCATCTGATATATATCCCTTTTGTCCTATTTCTTCTATTCTCTCTTGGGCTACTTTTTCTTGTGCTTCTAATTGCTGTTTTGCCTGGGTATATTCTATTACATTTGAATTGTTTTTTAGCACAATAAAGCACACCAAAAGCATAGCTAGTAGCACAAATGGCATAGCTATACTTGGTGTGATATGTATTCTATCTTTTATATTTATTTTATTTTTCGCTTCTTTTTCTGTTTCTTCGCTTATTACTTTATTTTCTGCTTTGTTTTTGTTACAGTTTTTCTTATTCTCTAGAAGTGTAGCTCTCTCTCTCTCTCTCTAGAGCTATGCGGTTTTTAGCGTCTTCGTTCTTTTTCATATAGTTGTCCTCCGTTTTTTACATAGTTTCAGTTATTTTTATAATTATATTATATATATTTGCTGTAATCATGTAAATATCTTGTTTTTCTACTTTTGTCTACATAATTCTGCTTTACCTACGGAACTTCTATTTTTCGACAATTATTAAATTTATATTACATTTCTAGATTGTTTTTTATTTTTTTATAATATTAAAATAATATTCATTCAGCTCTATTCTAAGATATATCAGCATTTTCAAATTTTTTTATTTTCAATATTTGTATATATATTATATTATATGAAATGCTGAATATTATTATCTCCGTAGCAATTGAGGACAGTCTCGTTTAGTAAATAGTTATAAATTTATAAGTATCTATAAGGTATTACTTTATTTTTTTCATCTAACTCTTGTATTTTTTCATACATACATATAACTGCACCTTGCCCAACTTTTCCTACCTTCTCTAGTACTTTAAAATTTTCTATCATTTCTTTTGTAGGTCTAGCTGATTTCTTTATTTCTACAGGATAAAGCTCACCATTTTGTTCAATTATTAAATCAATTTCTCGTTTTTCCTTGTCTCTATAAAAATAAACAGGTGGTCTTAACTCTCCAACATTATAAAAACTTTTTATAATTTCTATTATAACAAAATTCTCAAAGAAATTTCCCGCCATAGTTCCAGCCTCTAATACTTCTTTGTTCTTCCATTTAGTTAAATATGCGGCCAACCCAGTATCTAAAAAGTATATTTTAGGAGTTTTTACAGCTCTTTTTATTATATTGTTATAATAAGGCTCTAACAGATATACTATGTTCGACGAGATTAATATCGATAGCCATCTTTGAGCTGTTGGCAAGCTAATTCCTACTTCATTTGCAACACTATTTAAATTTAATAATTGACCTATTCTACTTGCTAAAGAGGTCATAAATTTTAAAAAGCTTAGTGTATCACCAACTTGTGTTAAATTTCTTACATCTCTTTCAATGTAAGTATTTACATACATAGAATAATATAATTCTGAATCACTTTCTTCTTGATATAATGCTGGCATTGAGCCTTTATGAATTATTTCCCATATTTCATCATAGGAAATATTCATTTCGTATTTTTTTCTTTCCTCTATATATTCATTTGTTGGTATGAATGGTTTGTTAAAATTTAATTCTTTTATTTCTCTTAAACTTAAGCCTAATAAATTAACTATTCCAATTCTACCAGCTAAACTTTCGCTGATATTTTTCATTAAATGAAATTGTTGTGAACCTGTTAAATAAAATCTTGCTTTTTCCTCACTATTATCAACTGCAATTTTTATGTATCTGAATAAATCTGGTGCGTATTGTACTTCATCAATAATAATAGGTGGTTTATTTGATTTTAAAAATAGTTCCGGATCTTCTTGGGCTGATTGGTTTAAAAGCATATCATCTAATGTTATATAATTTATATCTGGTTTTAAATTCTTTAGCATTGTTGTTTTTCCTACTTGTCTCGCTCCTGTTACAAGTATAGCTTTAAATAGCTTTTCTTCTTTCTTTATAACCTCTTCGACATTTCTTTTTATATATTTCATATTCCGCTCCTTTTCGACTATTCTAACATTTAATATTATTATAGTCGTTTTTATAGTTTTTGTCAATTTACTTTTGATAAAATATATAAATAAGGTAGAAAATAATTAAAAAGCCAAAATATAAGCTTAAGAAGTAATTTTCTTAAGCTCTATTAAATTTACACAACTTTTACGATAATTTCCTTACAACTTCAATATTTCTTCTTCTGATAATCCTGTTATTTCAATAATAAACTCTATATCTGCACCTTTTTCTTTCATCTTTTTTGCTATTTCTTTATTTTTGCGTTCAGCTCCCTGTTCAATACCTTGCTCTATTCCTTCCTCTAACCCATTGCAGTATCCTGTATATTCTGCTTCTTTTTCATCCATTATAGCTTTTTCTCTTAATTCTGCTAGTCTTCTTACTCTTTCATCTTCACTCATTTTATCTAATTTATCTTTAGCATTCTTCATACTCTCATTTTTTTCCATATATATCGACACCTCTTTACTCTCTGGATTTTCCAAAAAAGATATCCATTCTTTTAACTTCTTTTCTTTACCTGTTGCCTTTAATTTATGTACTTTTGGCATCTCAATTATATTTAATTCTAAATCCTCTGTCAAGATTATTTTCCTTTCTTTTTCTTCAATTATTTTCCATTTTGTATGAAATCCTAAATCTTTTAAATCTATTATTTCAAAATTGGCAATAAGTATAACTATTGTTCTTTTTAGCTCTTTGTAGTTCTCACTTTTTCCTATCTCTCTAGAATATTGTTTTGCCCAGTAATATAATATTCTTTTAATAATATTTTTCTTATTTGTCATTTGCATTTCGATATTACAATATTCATTATTATTAATTTTGGCTAAAACATCAACAATCCCCATTTTTCCTTCTGGCAGTTCTCTTCTAAGTACTATATTTTGATTTAAATTAACATCATAAATTTCTTCATCTATAATGCAACTTAATAAATCTTGAGTAATTTTCTCACTACCTATTTCTCCAAAAAGTATATGGAATATTACATCTAATTTTGGAGATAAAATTTTACTTTTTTTACTTGTATTTTTGTTTTCATTTATTGGCATAATATAAGACCTCTCTTTCAAAAAATTTTAATAATTAAATAGAATACACATTATTTAATTCTAATTTTGAAATGAAGTCGATTGTAAAAATTTTATGGCAAGAAATTAATCAATAAAAATAGATGAAAATTTGATTCAAGATAAAATTAGAATAAAATATGAAATGAATTTAAACATATAAAGATATAAAAATTATTTATTTTTTCTAGATAATTATTGATTAATACATATCATATAAACAGGTTAAATGCAAGAAAAACAATGTGCCATAATTCGACAATATGCTCTCAAATTTATAGAAAAAACAACCTTAAAATGTTCAAGTATCAACTTAAATTTTAAGGTTGTTTTCTTATGCCTTTTTTAAAGTTAAACAATAAATTTGGGTTAAATCTAAATAAATCTAGTAATTAGAGTTGTTGTTATATAGAGCATATATCATATTATGTAAAGTTGTTTTTAGATTTTTCTTCTAACATACACTATTATTCCAGCAATTACAAGTAATACTCCAAGTGTATATCCTACCCATCTCATGCTTCTATCTAATCCAGATTTTACACTTAATACTAAATCTGCTTTTGCCTTGTTGTCTTCTAGCGTTGTTTCTTTGAAGTTTGCTGGGTTTGTTACATTTGATAATTCTACTGTGTTTGATAATGAACCAAAGTTGTTTGAACCTTTCTCCCATCTTATTACTACTTTGTATTCTTTTGTTTCTCCTTCTTTTAATGTAACATTTAGTTTTAAGGTTCCATCAGATTGTTTCTTCCACTCTTTGCTTGTTCCATCTATTACTTTGAAGTATTTTGGTAATGTTTCTATTACTTCACTGCTTCCTTCTACTTTTCC
>CALXNM010000043.1 GCA_944389745.1 uncultured Clostridia bacterium
GAACATGTTAGAAATGTTAAAATTAATGAGGTGTAGCTAAAACTAAAAGCGAAATATTATAAATAAAATATAAAAGTTGAAATTATAATAAATTCTAGACATGAATTATATGAAATGATATAATTCTATCTAGAATTTATTTTTTATGCAATAGAAATGCCAAATGGCTCTGTCCCTATTGGTACTAAGTTGGTAAATTAATAGTATAGGAGGGTGTTTTGAAAAATTTAGAGTTAGTAAAAACTAAAACAAATAAAAAAGAAAATATAATTAAATATTCACACATTGCAATAATCGTATTAGGGGCTATTTTTATATCATTAAGTGTGTTTCATTCAAATTTATGGTTTGATGAAAGTTATAGTGTAGATATAGCAAAACATAGTTTCTCAGAAATCTGGACTATAGGAGCTAATGATGTACATCCAATTTTATATTATTTTGTTTTGCATATAATTGGAATGATAACCAATTATAATATAATAGCACTAAGAATGGTTTCACTAATTTCGCTAATTTTAGTTGGAGTATTGGGATATACATATATACGAAAAGATTTTGGTGAAAAAACAGGAATTATTTTTTCATTTTTAGTATTCTTCTTACCAGTTACTGCAGAATATGCTGGAGAACTAAGAATGTATAGTTTAGGCATGTTATTAGGTACAATACTTGGAATTTATGCGTATAGATTGTATAAAGGAAAAGAAAGTATAAAGAATTTTGTAATATTTGGATTAAGTAGTTTACTTGTTTCTTATACACATTATTATGGTTTAATGCTTGCAGGAATTATTAATTTATTATTATTTATTTATTATATAAAAAATAGAAAAACAAAAGGAAAAGCTTTAAGAAACTTTATTATAACTGCAGTGATTCAAGTTGTACTATATTTACCATGGTTATTTGTATTTTTAGGACAACTTAAAAGTGTATCTAAGGGATTTTGGATTACTCTAACTTTTCCAGGTACGTTAATTGAAATTTTAAATATGCAGTTTGTTGGGACATTATCAAGTACTATAGGACTTATATTTGCAATAGCTGTTTTTCTATATTTAATATATATTTATATATTTAAAATACGAAAACAAAAAGAAAAAATAGAGATGAAACCTACAGTAATACCATTTTTAATATATATTGGAATTATTTTAATTGCTTTAGGGATCTCTCTATGCATGCAAAGCGTAATATTATTATATAGATATTTGCTTATACTTACAGGACTATTTATATTTGGAATTGCATATATTGTATCAAAAGATAATAATAAATATAGAGTTTCAATTTTCTGCCTAGTTGTTTTAATAGTTTCATTATTTAGCAATATTGGATTAATTAATGAAAATTATGATACTAGAAATGAAGTATTTTTATCATATTTACATCAAAATATAAAAGAAGATGATATTATACTATATTCAGATGCAATAAGTGGCGCAGTAGTTACAACATATCTTGGAAATCAATCATATTTTTATGACAAAAATCATTGGAATGTAGAAGAAGCATATAAGGCATATGCACCACAAATGGAAATTGTGTATAGTATAGATGATTTAATTAAAAATCATAAAGGTAGAATTGTATTAGTTGAAGGAGGAGACTCTTCAGAGCTTTTAAGTGAAGTAGAAAAAATGAACGATAATTGTGAAACTATTTCAAGAGAAGTTTTTGAAACAGGATATAAAGAAAATACTTATACAATAGAAATCATAGAAATAAATGAAAACGAAAAATAAAATATAAGCCAGATACTATAATGAAATTAACAATAAAAAACTATAAATATATAATGTAAATATAAATAATATAAAGGGGGATAATAAATGAAATATCAAATTTTAGGGCAAACTGTACCAGTAGTAGAAGTAGAATTAAATAGAGGAGAGACAGTATATACGCAAACTGGAGGAATGGCATATCAAACAGATGGAATAGAAATGAAAACAAATGCTAGAGGTGGAATAATGAAGAGCCTTGGAAGAATGTTTTCAGGAGAATCTGTGTTTATGGCGAATTTTACAGCACAAGTAGATGGGGCGATGGTAGCTTTTGCATCAACTGTGCCAGGAAATATTATGCCAGTTGATTTATCACAAATGCCAAATGGACTTATAGTACAAAAAGGTTCTTTCCTTTGTGCAGAAGATTCTGTAGAAACATCTGTAACATTTACTAAAAGATTGAGTTCAGGACTAGTTGGAGGAGAAGGATTTATATTACAAAGAGCACAAGGTAATGGAATGCTTTTCTTAGAAGTAGATGGAGATACAATAGAAAAAAATTTAATGCCGGGAGAAGTTTTAAAAGTAGATACAGGAAATGTAGTAGCTTTTGAGCCAACTGTTTCATATGAAGTTGAAATGGTAAAAGGTTTGGGAAATATATTCCTAGGAGGAGAAGGTCTATTTTTAACTAGATTAGTAGGACCTGGCAAGGTAATATTACAATCACAAAACTTTGTTGATTTTGTTGGAAAAATATTACCATTTATTCCTAGCAATAATAGTTAATTAATAAATAAAAAAATGCAACTATTATATATAATAGTTGTATTCTTTTATTTAGAAGTTTTTGTTTTACAAATTTTGTAAAAAGATGCATTTTTTTATTGTATATTCTTGCTAGCTATTATATTAAATGTTATAATCTATACTGAATTAAAAAAGGAATGTGATAAAAATGAATAAAATAAGAGTATATGCATTTGTAGGGCCGTCGGGTACGGGAAAAAGTTATAGAGCACAGATGGTTGCCAGTGAAAACAATATACATTATATAATTGATGATGGATTATTAATAAAAGAGAATGATGTAATTGCAGGTAGCTCAGCCAAAAAAGCCCCGACAAAAATAGAAACTGTAAAAAAAGCTATTTTTATAGATAAAAAAGATAGAACAGAAATGAGAGAGGCTATAAGAAAAGCAAAACCAGATGCAATTTTAATTCTTGGTACATCTGATGGAATGATAGAAAAAATTGCTGAGAATTTAGGATTGCCCAAACCAGAAAAAACAATATATATAAATGAAGTTGCAACAGAAACTGAAATGGAAACAGCCAAAAGAATTAGAACAACAGAAGGTAAACATGTTATTCCTGTTCCAACATTTGAAATTAAAAGAGATTTTGCAGGATATATATTAGACCCACTTCAAATCTTCAAATACAGAAGAAATGATGAACCATATATGTCTGAAAAGTCAATTATAAGACCAACATTCAGCTATTTAGGTAAATTCACTATATCTGATACAGTATTCAGACAAATAGTTGAATATATTGGCAAAAAAACAGAAGGAATACACAGGGTTTCAAAAGTTAGAGTGGAAAACACTGTAGGAGCAACTAATATTTATGTAGAAGTTTATGTAATATTTGGATATAATATTGTAAATGTGCTTAGAGATTTTAAACAAAAGGTAAAAAAAGAAATTGAAAGATTAACAACAATGAATGTGCAAGAAGTATCAGTTCTTGCCAAAGGAATACATATGCCAGAAAGAGAGGAAAAATAAATGTCATTTATAGTAGCAATTGATGGACCTGCAGGTACAGGTAAAGGTACTGTAACAGAAATATTATCAAAAAAATTTAAGCTTTTAAAGATAGACACAGGAGCAACATATAGATGTGTAACATTAGATATGATTAGTAAAAATATAGGATTAGAAGAATTAGATAAAATAAAAGAATTATTAGAAAATATAAAAATAGAAATAAAAATGGTAGATAAACAGCAACGTGTATTTTTAAATGGAGAAGACGTTACTGAAAAAATAAGAAGTAAAGAAGTAACTAGCTTAGTATCACAAGTTTCTAGTATTAAGGAAGTACGCTATAAAATGGTAGAACTTCAAAGAAAAATGGCAGAAGGAAAAGATGTAATAATGGAAGGTAGAGACATTGGTACATATGTATTTCCGGCAGCTGATGTAAAAATATATTTAGATGCTGACTTAGAAGAAAGAGCAAAAAGAAGATTTATTCAATATAGAGAAAAGGGAATAAATATGTCATATGTTGACATTCTTGAAAATATCAAAAAAAGAGACGAAAATGACAGAACAAAAGAAATAGGAGCTTTAAAAGTTGCTCAAGATGCAGAAGTAATTGATAGTACAACAAAAAGTATAAAACAAGTAATAAGAGAAATAAGTGCAATTATAGTTGAAAAAAAGGCACAAATAAAACAACTTAAAAAAATATATAAAATAAGAAAAGAAACACCTTGGAAAAAATTTGTAAGAAAAATAGTTAAAGTGGTACTAAAAACAGCATATAGAATTGCTTTTAGAGTAAAAATAACAGGAAATATACCAGAAGAAGGTGCTTATATATTATGTTGTAATCATATAAATTACCTTGATGCAGCGGCAATAGTATTATTTAATAAGCGTAAAGTAAATTTTGTGGCTAAGGAAGATTTATTTACACATGGTATTCTAGATTGGTTAGGACATCTATTTGATGCTATTCCAATAAAAAGAAACATGCAAGATATAGAAGCTATGAAAAGGTGTTTAAAAGTATTAAAAAACGGCGAACTTTTAGGTATATTCCCAGAAGGAACACGTAAAGGAATGGAAAAGAACATGAAAGCAAAAAATGGAGCAGCTTTTATGGCAATTAAAGGAAAAGTAAAAGTTATACCTGTTGGAATTCATGGCAGTTTTAAACCATTCAGCAAAGTATATATGAATTATGGAGAACCATTAGATTTAAGCGGTTATACAAAAGAAAATATAGATGATGCAACACAACTTATTATGGACAAGATTAAAGAATTAGCTAAATTGGAAAAGTAAAATGAAATATATTATTATTCTATTATAATAAACTTGCAGATAACTGTATAAGTTGGGTTTGACAAAATCACTAGAAAGGTGTATAATTTTATAAGTTAATTTTGAGATTTGGACGTTTTTCAATAAAAACTTTGAAAAACGTCTTAAGTTATGATAATGATTAATGAAGGGAGTAAAAAAATGAACAACAAAAACATTAGAAATGTAGCAATAATAGCACACGTAGACCATGGAAAAACAACACTAGTAGATGCTCTTTTAAAACAAAGCCATGTATTTAGAGACAATGAACAAGTTGATGAAAGAATAATGGATTCAGATGCTATAGAAAAAGAGAGAGGAATAACAATACTTTCAAAAAATACATCTGTAATGTATAATGATGTAAAAATAAATATAGTAGATACACCAGGACACGCTGATTTTGGAGGAGAAGTTGAACGTGTACTAAAAATGGTTGATGGTGTTCTTTTATTAGTTGACGCATTCGAAGGACCAATGCCTCAAACAAGAGAAGTGTTAAAGAAATCTCTTGCATTAAACTTAAAACCTATAGTAATTATAAATAAAATAGATAGACCAGGAGCAGAACCTCTTAAAGTAGTGGATAAGGTTTTAGAGCTATTTATTGAATTAAATGCAAATGATGATCAATTAGATTTTCCAGTAATATATGCATCCGCAAAAAATGGAATTGCAAAATTGCATCTAGAAGATGAAAGTGATAATGTAAACTGTATATTTGATACAATAATTTCAACAATAGAACCACCTAAATGCGAAATAGAAGGACCAATGCAAATGCTTGTATCAAATATAGATTATGACGATTATCTAGGAAGAATTGCAGTAGGAAGAATAGAAAGAGGAACTATTAACTCTGGAATGAGTGTTGCAATATGCAAAAAAGATAATACAGAAAATGGCAAAATCGCAAAATTATATACTTATCAAGGATTAAAAAGAGTAGAAAAAGAATCTGTATCAGCAGGAGATATAGTATGCCTATCAGGAATTTCAGACATAAATATTGGAGATACAATTTGTGATATTAACAATCCAGAAAAAATTCCATTTGTAGATATAGATGAACCAACTGTATCTATGACTTTTAGTGTAAATAATGGACCATTTGCAGGAAAAGAAGGTCAATTTGTTACATCAAGACATATACGTGATAGATTAATGAAAGAACTAGAAAGAAATGTAAGTTTACGTGTAAAAGAAACAGATTCAGCAGATAGTTTTGA
>CALXNM010000044.1 GCA_944389745.1 uncultured Clostridia bacterium
CCTGTTTGTGTTGCTAGTGCTCTTCTATTTAATCTTCCGTCTAAATATATTTCAAATATTACTCCTCTTGATATTACTCCAGCTCTATCTGTTACTGATAAATTTGTACTTATTGTATATACTCTTGATTCAAAATCTGTGCAACTTACTGTTGGTTTCTCCCACATACCTTCTTGCCATTCTTGCTCTGTTAGCTCAGTTCCACTTGTTGTAGTGTTGCTTTCATTATTTTGTTCTTGCTCTGTTTCTTCGTTTGGCTCATTAACTATGTTTTCTGCTGTTTCTTCTATTTCTTTCGTTTCGTTTACAATTTCTTCAGTATTATTGTTTTCCTCTGCTTGAATAATACCTAATCTCTCTAAAAATTCTTTATATGTCATGGTTTCATCATTTACTTTTATCTTTGAGTCCATATCTATATCATTTATTCTTTTATATTGCATATACCAATTTTGCACGTTATTTGCTTCATTTTGTGCATTGTCAGAGTCATTGCTAGAATTTTCATCATTACCATTGCTGGCATTAGCTCCGTCTTGCATTTCATAGTATGCTATATAATCTTCTGTGAAATATATATTGCTAAATTCTCTTATCTCATAGTCATTTAATGCTGTACTTATATTTATTTTTCCTACATTTGTGTAAATCTCATCTTCACTTTTTAAAAATATATATTTGTTCCCATCTGCTCTTGTTATGTCTGCTCCGTTGTACATTACTCCATCTGTCATCATGAAATCTGGATAACCTTCTACTTCTTCATAGTTTACTGTTATTAATCTAGTTGTTGGTCCAATGTTTAATAATGCATTACCCTCATTTATGTATATTGGGTAATTAATGTCAATTTCTTTTTTATCGTCTTCGCCAATATAATATGCGTTTAGTCTTTTATATAATAGGTCGTTTTCATGCACTTCAACTAAGCCTAAGTATGGATTTACATTAGACACATCACTATTCTTTAGGTTTTCTACCATTGTTTTTCCTTCTACAGCATAGCCACTATATGTAATTATCATTTCTGGTGCATATCTTAAGAACACGTAATATATTATTGCTATGATAATTAACATTATGATTAAACCTATCAAAATAAATGTTGGTAGATTTTTTGTATTTATTCTTCTGTTCTTATTATTTGGGTCTATATTTAATTTTTTATTTTGCTTTGCCTCATTATTTCTAACTTGTCTCTTTTTCACTTCACATCTTTCCTTTCAGCTTTTGATTTTCTCTGTTCTGTACTTTTCATTAAACTGTTTTGTGCTTTATTTGTAATTTATCTCGTTTTACATTCACGTTTTATTCTTTTTCAGACAAAAAAAGGATAGACCATATCACCATAAATGTTTCTCTTACAAACATTTACAATAATATAGTCTATTCCTATAATTACTTTATCTATTTTTTTAGAAATTTGAGGCATGCTAAATAGAATTCTTCTTTCGAAGAATTTGTCAGCTAATAGTGTTCCTCTCTCTCTCTCTCTCTCTCTCTCTAGAGCCACGCGGCTTTCAAAGTTTGTCATTCCTTTCTAGTCTCCTTTCTTTTTTTGTGCCTTTCCTCCCGTTATCTTCAGTTTAAGGTCTGTCCCCAATCATAACAACTTTGTCTTAAAAGAGCCTGTCCCTCAAACTGATATTTTCATTATAACATAACCATTTTAAATTGGAATACTATTTTTTTATTTTTTATAAATATTTTAACACCAAAAATGAAAGCAGACTTTTTGTGTCCACTTTCATCTTATCCCTTCATCCTAAGCTGTCGCTTTTTATATAATGCTCAACAGATATTATTTTATTGCCAATGGGGTCTGTCTCAAATGGCACTGTCCCAAATTGCATTTTTTTACAAAACAAGTCCGTCCCCATTTGTAAATTATAAACTTGCTAGTCTTTCTTTTGCTGTTTCTAGCATCTCTTTATAGTTTGCAAGTTTTGCTTTCTCTTCATTAACTTTTGCTTCTGGTGCTTTATTAACAAAACCTGGATTTGATAGCATTTTTTCTCCTCTTACTACTTCTCCTTCTAATCTTGTTACTTCTGCTTCTAGTCTTTTTCTTTCTTCTTCAATATCAATTAATCCTTCCATTGGTATATATACTTCTATATCATTTAATATAATTGACATTGCATTTTTTAATGGTTGGTCTAGTTTTTCTACAACTGTTACTTTATTTGCAAAACCTAATTTTTCTAGTATTGGTTCTACAGCCTTTATTTCATCTTTGTATTTTAAAGTTACTATAATTAATTCTGATTTTTTGCTTGGATGAATATTTTTTGTGTTTCTAATATTTCTAATTCCAACTATAATTTCTTTAATTCTTTCTACCGCTTCTTCTTCCCCGTCAAACATATATTCATCTCTTATTTCTGGCCATTTTGCTACTATTAAATCCTTTGTTCCAAAACAAATTAATTTAGAATATATTTCTGCTGTAACAAATGGCATGAATGGATGTAATAATTTTAAAGATGAACCAAACACATGGTTTAATATATCACTTACTGCAATTTTTTCTTCTTCATTATCACTATATATACGTGGTTTTACCATTTCTATATACCAATCACAGAATTCATTCCATATAAAGTTGTATATCTTGTCTAGAGCAACACCTAAGTCATAATTATTTATGTTTCTGGTTACTTCTGCTACTAATTTATCAAATTTATTTAATATCCATTTATCTTCTATTCTTAGTAAATCTGGATTATATTTTTTATTTTTTTCATATACTTCATAACAGAAGTCCCTTACTTTTTCTTCATCTGCTAATGAGTTAATTATAAATTTAGCAGCATTCCATAATTTGTTTGCGAAATTTGATGCTTGTTCTAGTTTTTCTGGCATATATCTTATGTCATTTCCCATTGTTGTTCCTGAGATTACGGCAAACCTTAAGCTATCAGCTCCGTATTCATCTATTACTTCTATTGGATCAATACCATTTCCTAATGTTTTAGACATTTTTCTTCCTTGACTATCACGTACCATTCCATGAATTAGAATATCTTTAAATGGCGCTTTTCCTGTAAATTCTAGTCCTTGTGTCATCATTCTTGATACCCAGAAAGTAATTATATCAAAACCTGTTATTAGTACATTTGTTGGATAAAATGTTTTGTAGTCTTCGTTTTCTGTATTTGGCCATCCTAGTGTTGAGAAAGGCCATAAAGCACTACTAAACCATGTATCTAATGTATCTTCATCTTGATGTAAATGAGTACTTCCGCATTTTTCACATTTTTCTGGAGCTTCTTTTGCAACATTTATATGACCACAGTCATCACAGTAGTATGCAGGTATTCTATGTCCCCACCATAATTGTCTTGAAATACACCAATCTTGAATATTATCAAGCCAATTGAAATATTGTTTTTCATATTTTTTTGGAATAAATCTTGCTTCACCGTTTCTTACTGAGTCTGCTGCACGTTTTGCTAAATCTTTCATAGATACAAACCATTGCTCAGATATCTTTGGCTCTATTGTATTTTTACATCTTTCACATTTTGCAACATTATGTGTGTAATCTTCTATTTTTACAATAGCACCTAATTTTTCTAAATCATCTACAATTGCTTTTCTTGCATCTAACAAATCCATTCCTCTATATTTCGGAACTAAATCCCCCATTTTGTTATCATCATCCAAAACATTAATTATCTCTAAATTATGTTTTAATCCTGCTTGATAGTCATTCATATCATGTGCTGGTGTTATTTTAACACAACCTGTTCCAAATTCTTTGTCTACAAAGTCATCTGCTATTATTGGTATTTCCTTGTTCATAATTGGAAGTATACATGTTTTTCCAACTAAGTCTTTATATCTTTCATCAT
>CALXNM010000045.1 GCA_944389745.1 uncultured Clostridia bacterium
TGGTGAGCCATCGCGGATTCGAACCGCGGACAACTTGATTAAAAGTCAAGTGCTCTACCACCTGAGCTAATGACCCAAGTAATAAATCACGTTTACTACGTAAACGCAAGTATTATTTTAAACTATTTTCATTTATTTGTCAATACAATTTTAAAAATTTTGTGAAATTTTTGTGAAAATATTATATAAAAAACATATCTCATTATAAAAAGATATGTTTTTTATAATTTCTCGTTATTTTTCTATTTGTTTATTTCTTCTAATAGTTCATTTACATCTATTCCATGAACTTCACATGCTTCTTCTAATGTTTCTGCTTGTGATGCAGGGCATCCTAAACAATGCATTCCTGCTTCCATTAATATTTCAGCTTTTTCTGGAGCAACTTCTAATAGTTCTCCTATCTTCATATCTTTGTTTATCTTCATGTTATTCTTCCTTTCTATTTTTATTATATAAAAGTAAGTTCTTACTTTCAAAATTTTCTTTTTTTCGACTTTTTTTATAGCCTATTTTAAATTTTACCACAAATTTTCAAAAAAGTATAGACATTTTTAGAAATTTGTTGTATTATTGGTAAAAATTGGAAAGGTGGTGTTGGTTTTTAATATTGTAGATTTATTTTTTATCATTCTTATTATTCATCTTTTTATTTCACTTTATTCATTCTATTTGTTTTTCAATAATATTTTATTTCATAATTCTCAGGGTGCAAAATTAAAATTAAAATCTAAATTTTTCAATTAATTTTTTCATAGGAGGTTTACTATTAAGCGTTTAATTTCTATTATTTCCTTTTCTTTTTTATATTGTTATATTGGCTATCTTTTATTTCACTCTATTTTAGTCTCTGACAAAGTCATAATTACATATGGAATTCATCCTTTTAATATATGCGAACAGAATCCTATTTTATGGCTATATATAAAATATGCTTTTATAATTTCATATATCTTTTCCTCATTTATAATTGGTAATTTTTTATATTTATTTATTAAAGATTTATTATCTTATCTTTATAATCTTTCTAAAAATTTATCTAATAAGTTTATTAAAATAGATAAATCTTTCTTAATAAATAGCTGTCCCAACAATAATCTTTTATTACTTGTTGGTAATAATTTTGAAACCAATCAACCTATTTATATTCCACAGAATAGTTTATATCAAAATATTTTGATTACTGGTACTATAGGTTCTGGTAAAACATCTAGTGCTATGTATCCATTTACCAAACAATTAATTAATTTTGAATCTTCTAATAATTCAGATAAACTTGGAATGTTAATATTAGATGTAAAAGGTAATTATTATTTAAAAGTATTAGAATTTGCTAAAGAATTTAATAGAGAAGCTGATGTAATTGTTATTAAAGTAAATGGTAAATATAAATACAATCCTCTTCATAAACCTAATTTAAAAGCTTCTGTTATTGCTAATAGATTAAAGACAATCTTGTTACTCTTTTCTCCAAATAACTCGGAATCTTTTTGGCTTGATAAAGTCGAACAGGTTTTAACAGAAGCAATTAAACTTTGTAGATTATATAATGATGGATATGTAACTTTCGAGGAAATACATAAACTAGTTTCTTATGAAAATTACTATAAAGAAAAAATAGAAATTTTAAAAAATAAATTTAGAGCTAATATTCTTTCTAAAGAAGATTTGTATAATTTACTTTCGTCTCTTACATTTTTTCAAAAAGAATTTTTTTCTTTAGATCATAGAACTTTGTCTATTTTAAAATCTGAAATAACAAGAATAACTAATGTTTTCGTGTCAGATTATGAAATATATAATACTTTTAATCCTCCAGAAAATAAATTGAATTTTTTAGGTTTTGAACAATTATTAAGTGAAGGGAAAATTGTTGTATTAGATATTAGTGTTTCTAAATATAAAGCATTATCTAAAATAATTGCAACTTATTTGAAATTAGATTTTCAAACAGAAGTATTAAATAGATTATCTAATAATTTCAAATATTCTAATAGGAGTGTTGCGTTTATTTGTGATGAATTTCATGAATATTGTACAGTTTCTGATAGCGAATTTTTTGCACAGAGTAGAGAAGCTAAATGCATTAATATAATATCAACTCAAAGTTATACTTCTATTTTAAATTCTTTGAATAACAAATCTGCTACAGATGTAATTATTCAGAATTTAGTAAATAAAATTTGGCTTAGAACAGATGATGTTTTTACGATAGAAAGTGCTCAAAAACAGATAGGTAAAGAGGATAAAGAAAAACTTTTTAAAAGCATTTCTGAAAATGCTAAAGAAACTAATTATAGTTATATAACACATTCATTAAATTCATCTGACTCTAGCATATCTGAAAGCCTCTCAACTCAAGTAACTTCTGAATATAAGTATGATACTAAATTTTTCACACAAGAATTGGAAACTTTTTCTTCTTTAGCTTTTCTTTCTGATGGAGAAAAAATTTTAAATCCACAAAAGATTATTCTAAAACCGTATTTTAGGAAATGAATTTTATAAAAGGAGGTATTAATTTATGCTTATTAAATTTAATAAATTAAAGTTCTTTTTTATCTTTACATTATTCTTATTCTTTGTTTTTTATTTTTTTTCATATAACACTGTTTTTGCTGGCCTTTTTGATAATACCCCTGAACTTGTAAAAACTTTGAATAATGCATTTGAAGACATAGAAGGTTGGCTGCTTACTCTTGCTACTCCTGCAGCAGCTGTTGCTGTTGGCGTTGGTGTTTTTATGAAGAAATTTAGTTTTGGTGATGAAGAAAGAATTCGTATTGCCAAAAAATTAATTAGAGGCTCTCTTTTCTCTTATGCTTTTATTTTAGCAATAAATTTAATTCTTTCTGCTATCCAATCTTTAATAAAATAATTTTACTGGAGGTTTAATTGGAAGAAACAATAACTAATTCTGCTAATATCTCTCAAATAATAATTGATACTATAAATACATTATTAAGTACACTTTTTTCTTCTATAGATAATAGTGTTTATGATTTGTTAGACAAATTAGCTTTTATAGATGTTACAATCTTTGATAATTCTTTAATCGATAAATTATTTGGCTATAATTCTAGTAATGGTATTTTAATAATAGCAAATTCTTTACTTTTTGCTGTTTGCCTATACTACTGTTTTAAATTACTATATTCACGTTTAACTGGAGTTTCTATAGAAAACCCTTATCAATTTATTTTCAAACTATTAATTTTCGGATGTCTTATTAATACTTCGTATTTTATTTGTGAATTCTTTATATACTTTACATCCCTTATTTCCGCTGCAATTCGAGATGTTGGTAAATTCGTTTTTGATCAAAATATTACTTTTTCTGCTTTGATACAAAATCTAAACTCCTCTATATCAATTGATTCTACCACTCTTAATGTATTTTCTTTTGATGGATTACTTAAAAGTCTCTGTTCTATAAGTTTTATTAATTTAATTCTCTCCTACTCTCTTCGTTATATAATGGTTAAAGTATTAATTCTTATTACTCCTTTTGCTATACTTACACTTATAAATTCATCTACTTCTTGGTTTTTTAAAGCTTGGCTTAAAATTTTTTTATCTTTACTTTTCCTTCAACCTTTTATTTCAATTGTTTTACTAATATTCTTTTCTCTCGATTTTACTGGTTCAGATATCACCTCCAAAATATTATGTATTGGCGCAATGTATGCTTTAATTAAATCAAATTCGTATGTTCAACATTTTATTGGAGGAATTTCTACAGATGTTTTTACTAATATAAAATCTTTAAAAACAAAATTTAGATGAAAGGAGCATTAATATGAATTTTATTTTTCCGCAAAATTATAATTTTAATAGTAAATTTCTTGGATTTATTGATTATACTACTATTATTCTAAATATTATTTGGGGTGTTATAATATTTGGCTTCGTTTACTTTTTTATCCCTAATATTACTTTGAAAGTATGTATCTTTATAATTCTGTTTTTTCCTTTTACTTTGTTTAGTCTCATTGGTTTTAACCATGAAAAAATTTCATATGTTATAAAATATTTATATTTTTATCTAAGACGTCCTAAACTATATTTATACAAAAAATTCTAATAATTACTTTAAATATTTTGTCGTTTTATAGATTGTAAATTTCTATTTATAATGATATAATCATATCTATACTTTTATAGGGGGGATTTCTTAAATGAAACTAGAAAATGCAGATTTATCATCACTATTTTCAAATACTTTAATACCAGATATATTTTTCTCAGAATATTTGTCTGAGGCTAGTGGTGACTTTATAAAAGTATATTTATATATGGTATTTTTATCAAAATATAATAAAGATATTAAAATAAATGATTTATCTAAAAAATTAGTACTTCCTGTAAAGACAATACAAGATGCTGTAAAGTACTGGGAAGAGCAAGGTTTACTTACTAAAAAGAATACTGGATATATTATTAATAATATGCAAGAAATTGAATTACATAAATTATATAAACCTAAAACTGCTCTTTCTGCAGATCAATTACAAAAGTCTACAGAAAATCAAAAACGTGCAAAAGCTATTGATTTTATAAATAATAAATATTTTTCTGGACTTATGCCTACTACTTGGTATCCAGAAATTGAATTATGGTTTAAAAAATATAAATTTGATGAAGAAGTTATGATTGCACTATTTGGATATTGTTTTGATAAATCTGCTCTTCATAAGAACTACGTTCAAACAGTTGCAGAAGCATGGAATAAAAATAATATTAAAACTTTTAATGATTTGGATGTTTACTATGAAAAACAAGAAAAATTAAAAGTTATTGCAAAAACTATTTCTAAAAAATTAGGACTTTCTAGAGGTCTTACTCAATACGAATATGCCTATATTGAAAAATGGAATATTGATTATGGATATGGTTTAGATATAATTGAAATAGCTCTGAAAAGAACTACTTCAAAAGCGAATCCAAACTTTGATTACCTAGATAAATTATTAACAGATTGGCATGATAGAGGATTTAAAACACCAAATGAAGTACAAAATTTCCTTGCAGAAATGAAAGCAAAGAATAAAAATATTAAAAAACTGGAAAAAGATACTGGTTATGATAAATATGATCAAAGAACATATTCTGATTTAGATAACCTTTATATAAACTTAAAAAAATAAATTTAATTAATTGGAGGCTTTTTAGTGAATTCTATTTTAAAAAACATTTTAAATCAATACAGTCAAAAGAAGTCTAAAGCTGAATTTGAAGCTGAGGTTAGAAAACAAGAATTATATAAAAAATATCCAGAACTTCAAGAAGTTGATAATAAATTAACAACTCTTGCTATATCAACAGCAAAATCATTAATTAATAATAATGATAAAAATTTACTTGATAATCTAAACAAAAATATTGAAAATTTAAAAGAAAAAAAGAAAAATATATTAAAATCTTTAAATCTTTCAGAGGATTATTTTTTGCCACACTATGAATGTGCAATATGTAAGGATTCTGGATATATTACTAATCCTGATTACTCAACTTCTATGTGTAGCTGTTTAAAGCAAAGATTATATGATGAACAATACAATAAATCTAATATGTCTAATTTAGATATACAGAATTTTAATAATTTTTCAGACTCACTATATTCAGATAAAGCAGATGAGAATAAATATCATACTACTTTATCCCCAAGGGAAAATATCAATTTAATAAAAAATATTTGTATGGCATTTATTAAAAATTTTGATGATAAAAATCAAAAGAATCTTTTATTTACGGGAAACACCGGTCTTGGAAAAACATTTCTTTCTAGTTGTATAGCAAATGAATTAATAAAAGCTGGAAAAAATGTACTTTATCAAACATCTCCTGTTATGCTAGATTCTATTATAGATTATAGATTTGGAAAAAATAAAGATGCAAATATATTAGACAGTATTTTAAATGTTGATTTATTAATTATAGATGATTTAGGAACTGAATGTATTAACAATATGAAATTTACCGAATTATTTAATATTATAAACACTAGATTATTAAATCAAAATAAAATAACAAAAACTATTATTTCTACTAATTTAAGTCTAAAAAACTTATATTCAGCTTATGATGAACGTATAGTTTCTAGAATTGTTGGTAATTATGATATATGTTATTTTTTCGGTGATGATATAAGATTTAAAAAAAGGAATATTTCTTAAAATATTCCTTTTTTATTTTTTGTTTTATTTCTTATTTTTATTATGTTATTGCTTACTGTATTATTAGGTATTACTCTTCATCTTTTTCTTCTTTTTCAATTGTCTCTATACTAACTACTTTTCCTTCATTAGTTCTCATTAGAGTTACACCTTGAGTAGATCTACCTAGTATACTTATATCAGCTACTCTAAGTCTAATAATAGTTCCTGTATCTGTAATTAACATTACATCCTCATCGTCTGTAGCTATTCTTATTCCAACTAAGTTACCTGTTTTTGGCGTTACTTTGTATGTTATTACGCCTTTGCCACCTCTTGTTTGAACTCTATATTCATCTAATTCTGTTCTCTTACCGAATCCATTTTCTGTTATAGCAAGAAGTGTAGCTTTACTTCCATGTATTATAGATTCCATACCAATTACAAAATCATCTTCTGCAATTCTTATTCCTATAACACCTTGTGATACTCTTCCCATAGGTCTTACGTCTTTTTCATTAAATGTAATACACATACCTTTACTTGTAACAAGTACAACATTATCTTCACCGTCTGTTAATCTTACTTCTATTAATTCGTCTCCTTCTTTAAGTGTTATACCTATTAGGCCATTCTTTCTTACAGACATGTATTCATTTAATGCTGTTTTCTTGATAATACCATTTCTAGTTGCCATTAATAGATATTTTCCTTCAGCAAAATTAGCAATTGGTATAACAGCAGATATTTTTTCTCCACCATCTAGCATTAATAAGTTTACTATTGCTGTACCCTTAGCTGTTCTTCCTGCTTCTGGAATCTCATATCCTCTTAATCTATATACCTTTCCTTTATTGCTAAAGAATAATATTGTGTCATGTGTAGAACAAGTAAATATTTCCTTTACAAAGTCGCCTTCCCTAGTAGCAATTCCTGTTATTCCTTTTCCTCCTCTTCTTTGGCTCTTATATGTGTCTATTGGCATTCTCTTAATGTATCCAAAATGAGTTAGAGCAACAACACATTGTTCTTCTTTTATTAAATCTTCAACATCAAATTCGCCTTCTGCTGCTACTATTTTTGTTTTTCTTTCATCTCCGAATTTGTCTCTTATTTCTAATAATTCTTCTTTTATTATGTCATAAACTAATTTATCACTAGCAAGTATTGCTCTTAAATGCTCAATTAATTTCATTAATTCTGCATATTCTTCTTCTATTTTCTCTCTTTGCAATCCTGATAATGTTTTTAATCTCATGTCTAGTATTGCTTGAGCTTGTATGTCAGAAAGCCCAAATCTTTCCATTAATCGTTCTTTAGCATCATCATATGAATTTCTAATTATTTCAATTACTTCATCTATATTATCAAGCGCAATTTTTAACCCTTCTAATATGTGTGCTCTAGCTAATGCTTTATCGAGGTCAAATTGAGTTCTACGAAGAATTACTGTTTTTCTATGATCTATATAATATTCTAAGCATTGTCTTAATGTTAATATTTTTGGTTCTCCATTAACTAATGCTAGCATTATTACTCCAAAAGTATCTTGCATTTGAGTATATTTAAATAATTGATTTAAAATAACTTGTGCATTTACATCTCTTTTTAATTCAATTACTACTCTTACTTTTTCTTCTCTATCAGATTCATCTCTTACTTCTGATATACCTTCTATTTTTTTCTCTTTTACAAGATTTGCAATATGTTCTATTAATTTAGCTTTATTTACTTGGTAAGGTAAAGAACTAACAACTATTCTTTGCTTGTTTCCACTCATTTCTTCTATTTCTGCTTCTGCTCTCATTGTTATTTTACCTTTACCTGTTGTATAAGCTTGCTTTATTCCTTCTCTTCCTAATATAAGTCCTTCTGTTGGAAAATCTGGTCCTTTAATAATGTTCATTAATTGCTCATCTGTAACATTATCATCTTCAATTATTTTAATAATTCCATTTATAACTTCTGTTAAATTATGTGGAGGAATATTTGTTGCCATTCCTACGGCAATACCTGATGAACCATTTATTAATAAAGCTGGTATTTTAGCTGGTAATACTGTTGGTTCTTGTAATCTATCATCATAGTTAGGCATAAAATCAACTGTATTTTTCTCTATATCAGTAAGCATTGTTTCTGCTATTTTTGACATTCTTGCTTCTGTATACCTCATAGCTGCTGGTGCATCACCATCTACAGATCCAAAATTTCCATGTCCATCAATTAATGGATACCTCATTGAGAAGTCTTGTGCCATTCTAACCATAGCATCATAAACAGATGAATCTCCATGTGGATGGTATCTTCCTAAAACAGAACCTACTGTATTTGCACTTTTTCTGTATGGTTTATCAGATGTTATACCATCTTCATACATAGCATATAAAATTCTTCTATGTACAGGTTTTAAACCATCTCTTACATCTGGAAGTGCACGAGAAACAATTACACTCATTGCATAATCAATATATGAGTTTTGCATTTCTGATACGATGTTTCTTTCAATAATTTTTCCTTCATTTTCTTCCATTATTATTATTCCGTCCTTTCATCTACGTTTTATCTACTCTTGTATTATACTATAAATCGACTTAATTTTGCAAGCGAAAAAGCGCTATTTTCTAAAAAGAATTAGCGTTTTTTCTTATAATATTTTTTATTGTTTTTTCTGTTTATTTTCTGTATCTTTTTCACTTGATTTTTTACTAAGTGAGCATGTTAGCAAGCTCCATTTCTTCATTGCTTAAATCAAAATTTTGGCCATTATTTTTTATTAAAGTATGTAAGTTTTCAATTGTTCTTGCTTCTTTTAAAGTATTTTCCATAGGGAGTAACTCTTTTAAAATTTTTTCTATTTCTTTAATCTCTTTTTCCATTCCATTAAAATCTTTATTATTAAAACATTCTTTCCAATTTTCTTCGTTTTTAGATAACTCATCTACTAAATCAATTTGATTTGAAAACTCTTCTTCTATTCTATTACTAACACTGTCTAAAATAGCATCTTTTCCGTTAGCGATTAAATCCGTAATATTTTCACTTATTATTCCCTTTTCTTTGGTTTTATTTAAAACTTTATCTAATACATCTGAAATTCCATCAATTATTCCTCCACTTTTAACAGCATCTCTAGCTTGTGATACATTTTCAAAATTCCCAGTAAAAATACCTAAAACACTTTTACCTAAATTAACAGCACCATCTATTGCTGTGGTAATTCCTTCTTTTAACCCTTCTTTTAGTAATGCATCTTTTACCTCAATTACCCCATCTTCAATTATATCAGGAAGCACCATCCTTAGTCCAACGTCAAGTGCTGAATCTACCACTTTTCCCAAAGTTGATTCTAAAAAACTTTTTTGTTCATTATTATCTAGCTCATTATTATTAATACTTAAATTATTATCTATTTCCATAATCTTCTTTCCTCCTATTCTTTTCTATTAAATAAATTATCTCTAAATATTCTTTTCTTATTTTTTTTAACTTATTAAAATTTTTCATATTTTTATTAATTAATGTATTATATTTTTCATTGTTTTTTATAAATCCCAAGATTTTTATTTCTTTAAAAATATTTTTTAACAAATAAGAAGCTATAGAAAAGTCATTATATTTATTAAATAAAATATTAAAATTGATATTATTTATTTTAAAAAAATTCAAATAATTATCTAGTAATTTAGAAGATTTATTTATTTCTAATAAATTGCACCCTGATATAAATAAAACTAAATCACTATTATTTATAATTTCATAATATTCTTTTCTTTTTTCTTTAAAAAAACTATTATATGAATTTGTATCTATAAAAATATAATCATAATTTTTTCTATATTTAATTATTAATAAATTTATTTTATTTATTAATTCCTGTTCATTTATTTTTTGTTTATTAATTAATTTGGGTGAAAGTATGTCAATGTTTTTACTTGCTTTATTTATATAATCTTCTGTTTGGATGATTTTCACACCGAGAATTGTGTGTATAGAATTATTTATGGAATCTAAATCTATAATTAATATTTTTTTATTTAAATAAGATAGTGTTTTTGATAAATTTATTATTATACTACTTTTTCCCACTCCATTTGGTCCTATGGTATATATAACAAAACATTTTTTTATTATATTATTTCTTATGATATTATTTTGTTTATTGTTTAATTTAATATCTTTAACTTTTTTATTTATTTTTATAATAAAATTTTTTGTTTTTATTTTATTTAAATTTTTAATTTCTATTATTTTTTTAATAATTTTTTCTTTTTTTAGCTTGCTATTTTTTAGTTTGTTTTTTATCATAATTTTTTTTAGTTTTTTTATTTCTTCTTTTATTTCATTATTACTTTCTCCTATTATTTTTTCTTTACTTTCTATTTTTTCTTTTTCTAAAGGAATATTATTTTTTTCGATAAGCTTACTTTTTTCTATATTAAAAATATTGTATATTTTATCTGTTTTTATTTCATTTTCGTAAAATACTTTATAGTAACTGTTATTATTAAGATATTTATTTTTTTCTTCTTTTTTATTAATTATTAATATTATTTTTATATTTTCATTAATTTCTTT
This sequence comes from uncultured Clostridia bacterium, assembly GCA_944389745.1. GTDB lineage: Bacteria > Bacillota > Clostridia > TANB77 > CAG-508 > CALXVA01. Next base: position 10,731 of record CALXNM010000045.1, read on the forward strand.
TATTTTTTCTATTAATACTTCAAGAGTTATCTCTCCTTCTATATTTTTATTTAATAAAATATAATCAATATCCTTGTAATTATCTAATATTTCTAATATTCCTTCTCTGTATTGTATATCTTTAGCTATTATTTGAATATCATTTATTTTTTTTAATTTATTATTTATATTTTCATTTTCTAAAGCAGTAATTATTTTTAACATTATTTTCTTCCTTGTTTTATTCATTATTATTTATTTTATTATTTTCTATTATTTCTCTTTCGTAATTATCTGCATCAATTCTATTTAAAATGTGTTCATTACCCACAAACATTAAACATTCTCCTCTTTTTAAAGATTTTATTTCCACTTTTTCTTTTTCTGATAAATCTGTATATTCACTTAGTATTTTTATATTTTCTTCTTCTAGTGAAAAAAATGTTTTTATACTAGAATTATTTAAAATACTTTTTCCATATGTTCCTTCTTCTAACCCAAATATGTCAGATACATCTTGAGTTATAGCTACTCCACTACCTCCATATTTTCTTATCGTTTTAAATATTTTATAAATAAAACTTGCAACGTCTTTATTTGATGTAACTCCTATTAATCTCCATATTTCATCTAAATATATTGCCTTTTTAGAATTTCTATCCTTTTTTATCTTATCCCAGAATAAATCTGTAAATAAATACATTCCGAATTTTAGATTTTCTTCACCAAGTTCATATACGTCTGCGACAATTATTTTATTATTTAGTTCTACATTAGTATAATTATTAAAAAACTTTAGTGAACCTTTTATAAATGGAATTAATTTTATTTTAAATATTTCTGTTCTTTTATCCTCTCCAAGTATATTATAAAAATCTTCTAAAATTGGCATGTCTGTACTTTCTTTAAAGACTACCTTTTTTTCTTTTTCGTTCATTTTATATAAAGTTTTGTCGTCAAAAGTTATATTTTTTGTTTTATATAGTTCTATTAATTTTTCTTCTAATAAAGCCTTTTCTTCTTCATTTATTTTTCCAAATATTAAATTAAAAAAGCCTATTAATTTTCCAATTTTATTAGATAGATAGCCGCTTTCTTCATCTTCTAAACTTTCTTCTCTAATATCTAAAACATTTATATATGTTTTAGAGCCTGACCCTATTTTTAATAAAGTTCCATTTAAATTTTTGCATAAATTATTATATTCTCTTTCTGGATCTATAATATATTGTTCAATTCCTAATAACCTATATCTTAAAATTAATAATTTAGTATAAAAAGATTTTCCAGCGCCAGATGTCCCAAAAATACACATATTCGCATTCTTATATTTATTAGTATTATATCTATCTATAAAAATTAATGAATTGTTATAGATATTTGTTCCTACAAAGATACCTTTTTCATCAAATATAGCTGAAGAAATAAAAGGATATGTGGCCACAATACCCTGAGTTAATATATTTCTTTTGGCAACTTCTTTTAATAATTTACTATTTTCCATAAGTGGTAAGCAAGCTCTGTATCCTTCTTCTTGCCTGAAATATGCTCTTCTAGTCTGTAATCCTTTACTTTGAAGAATCCCTTCTATTTTATTTAAGATTTGTTCTAATTCTTTTATACTATCAGCATATGTATTTATATATATGTATAAATAATATAATTCTTCATTATTTACTTGTAATTCTTTTCTTATGTATTTTGCATCATTATATGTAAAAGCAATTAAGTCTATATCTTGTTTGTTTTGGTTACTATATTTTAAATCAACTCCCGTATTTCCTATATGATAAGTAAGTTCTCTAATAGCTTTATAAGTATCTTTCTTTTCATAAAATATTGAAATATTTATATTAATATTAGTATCTATTATTGATTTTAGAATAATATCAGATTGCTCTCTATAATAATTTATAATTAATATAGAAGCATAATAAATATTATCTATTTCAATATATTTTGGATTAGATAAATTAATAAATGAAGGTGATAAAAAATCCTTATAAGAAAAACTTCCTTCTTTTATTAAATTATCATTTTTTTGTGTTTTTTTACTTTTTATTTTTTTCATTATTTTCCTTTCTAAAAATTATTTATTTTTTTATTAATTTATTTTTTATTTAATTATTAAAATATATTCTGCTATTGAAAAAAGAAAATAATATATCTATATTTTCATCTTTTGAAGGAATATCCTGTATTATATTTCCACATCTTGATAAACATTCTTTTAACTTGAAGTAATTGTTGTTTAAATTTTCAACAGCATATGTTTCTATATCATCTTTTTCTTCACTCTTTTCTTCATATTTTATTATGATATAATAATTTTTTGATGAAGACTTTTTTTCATTATTTAATTTTCTTATAAATTCAATATACTTTTTAGATATTTCTTGTATATTTTTTTCTTCTGCTTTTGAGTTTTTTTCAATCTCTGAAAAATGTTTTGTTAAATCTTCTTTATTACTTTGGATTAATATTTGGAAATCAAAATCACAAGTTTTGAATAAAATTCTATATGAATTTAATATAGCTTCTTTTTCTAAATTAGATTTTAAATTAAAATTAATAGGTTTAACTTTTAGTATTTTTATATATTTTTTCTTATTTATTTCAATTATTCCATTATTTAAAATTCTACTAATATTCAACCAATCTTGTGTGCTTTTATTCTCTTCCTTTTTATTTAAAATATTCGCTATTTTTATACCTCCTTTTATTATTTATAATTTGCATTTTTGGAAAATAAAATCAAGAAATAAATTTTTTAGATTTTAACAATTTATTTTTTTATAAATTAATCAAAGAACTTTTATTTTTTTATTGGATTAATTATTAAATACTTTTATACCATGTTTAATATAAATTTGCAAGAAAAATCGTATCTCCTTTTTCGACATTTTTTTCTTTATATTTAACAAAAAAAAGAATAGATAAATTATATGTTTATCTATTCTTTCTATTATATTTGTTTTATTAAATATCTAAGTTCTTTACATATTTAGCATTTTCTTCTATAAACTTTCTTCTTGGGGCTATGTCATCTCCCATTAATACGGTAAATGTTTCATCTGCTTTTATAGCGTCTTCTAATTTTACTTTTATTAAAATTCTTTTTTCTGGATTCATTGTTGTATCCCATAATTGTTCTGGATTCATTTCTCCAAGACCTTTATATCTTTGGATATTTACTCCATCTCTACCCATTTCATTTAAATGTTTTGTCATTTCTTCATCTGTATAACAATATACATCTTGTTTTCCTTTTTTAGATAGTTTATATAAAGGTGGTTGAGCTAGGTATACATTTCCATTTTCTATTAATGGTCTCATATATCTAAAGAAGAATGTTAATAATAATGTTCTAATATGAGCTCCATCAACATCGGCATCAGCCATTATTATTACTTTTCCATATCTTATTTTAGATATATCAAAATCAGCTCCTATTCCAGCTCCTACTGCTAAAATTACTGGTTGTAATTTATCATTGTTATATATTTTATCTGCTCTAGCTTTTTCTACATTTAACATTTTTCCCCATAAAGGAAGAATTGCTTGAAATCTTCTATCTCTTCCTTGTTTTGCACTACCTCCAGCTGAGTCTCCCTCAACTATATATACTTCACACTCTGATGCCACTTTACTACTGCAATCTGCTAATTTTCCTGGTAATGTTGATGTCTCTAGAGCACTTTTTCTTCTTACTAATTCTCTTGCTTTTCTAGCTGCTTCCCTTGCACGTGAAGCACTAATACATTTTTCAAGTATTGCTTTAGCTACTGTTGGATTTTCCTCCAAGAAATTTGATAAAGCTTCATTAACTGCGCTACTAACAATTCCTGTTACATTACTATTTCCAAGTTTTGTTTTAGTTTGTCCTTCAAATTGAGGTTCTTTAACTTTTACTGATACTACAGCAGTAATTCCCTCTCTTATATCCTCGCCTTGAAGATTTCCATCCTTTTCTTTTAATAAATTATGTGATTTAGCATAATCATTAAAAGATTTTGTTAAAGCTCTTTTAAATCCTTCTAGATGTGTTCCTCCTTCAACAGTATTAATATTATTAACAAATGTTAATATATTTTCTGAATATGATGTAGTATATTGAATTGCTATTTCTATAGGAACTTCTCCATCTTTCTCAATATATATAGGTGTTTTATGTAATTTTTCTTTATTTTTATTTAAGTATTCAACAAATGATTTTAAACCACCCTCAAAATGAAATTCTGCTTTTTTATTTGGATCTACTCTTAAATCCTCTATAGTAATTTTTAATCCTTTTGTTAAGAAAGCTATTTCTCTAAATCTCTCTTCAAGAGTAGCATAATCATATTCTAATGTTTCAAATATAGTAGAATCAGCTAAAAATCTTACTTTTGTTCCTGTTTTTTTAGAGTCTCCAATTTTAGTTAATTTTTCAACTGTTTTTCCTCTATTAAACTTCATTTGATAAATTCCGCCATCTCTTTGGATAGTTACTTCTGTCCATTCAGATAATGCATTTACAACAGATGCACCAACACCATGAAGACCTCCTGATACTTTGTATCCACTATCTCCACCAAATTTTCCACCAGCATGTAATTTAGTATAAACTGTTTCTGCTGCAGATATTTTTGTTTTTGGATGTATATCAACTGGTATACCTCTTCCATTATCTTCAACAGATATAATATTACCTGGCTCTATTTTTACATTAATTTCTGTACAGTATCCTGCTAAAGCCTCATCAACACAGTTATCCACAATTTCATATACAAGATGATGTAATCCTCTTATAGAAACACTTCCTATATACATTCCTGGTCTTTTTCTTACGGCTTCTAGTCCTTCCAATACTTGAATTTGATCTGCGCCATACTCATGATTGTATTTTTCCATTATCTCTCCTCCTATTTTGTCTTTCTTACTTCTGTTTCTTATTGCTAGCTCTTTTAGCAATAGTTACTGAAGAAATATTAGTAATATATGCTGAATTATTATTTAAAATTATTAATGATTTTTTATTTTCATCCGATACATCTATTATATTATCACTAATTTTTAATTTTTGTAATACTTCTTCTAAATTATTTTTATTTTTTCTTAAAGAACTTATATCTAAAATAGCAATGATATTTTCTGAATTTATAACAATATCTTTTCCTATATGAACATACATTAGAAAACTTCTCCTTTTCTTATATTATACAAGTTATAATCTAAATTAGGTAGTTCTATTTTTTCTGTTCCTGTTAGTATTACTTGTGTGTTTTCTATATTATTCAAAAAGTTTTTCCTTCTTTTTTCATCTAATTCAGACATAAAATCATCTAATAATAATATTGGATATTCTCCTATTTCATCATAAATAACATTAAGTTCTGCAAGTTTTAAAGAAAGTATTGCGGTTCTGTTTTGTCCCTGTGAGCCGTAAGTACTTACTTCTCTATTATTAATATATATCATAAAATCATCTCTATGTACACCCTTTGTTGTAAATCCTTTTATAATATCTAATTTTCTTCTTTCTTTAAGAAGATTTAGATACTTTTCTTTATTTTCACAGTTAGATATATATTCTATTTTTAAAATTTCTTTTTCATCTGTTATTTTGCTATGTATTTCATTTATTTTATTAGCTATTTTTTCTATAAACTCTCTTCTATATTCATATACTTTTTCCCCATATTCAGCTAATTTTTCATCCCAAATTTCAAGGAGCTCTTCGTTTTTATTTTCTTCTCTTATTTGTCTTAAATAATTATTCCTTTGTTCTATAGTCTTTAAATACATATTTAAGTTATACACATAGTTCGGCCTTAGCTGTCCTATCATAATATCCAAAAATCTTCTTCTTTTCGCTGGTCCTTCTTTTAGAATATTTATGTCTTCTGGTGTAAAAATTACTATGTTCATATTTCCTAAAAGCTCACTTAATTTTTTTAATTTTATACCATTTAAACTAATTTGTTTTTTATTTCCAATTTCTATTTTTATTTTTCCATCTCTATCTTTTTTTTGATAATATACTTCCATCAAACATTTTTCTTCATTAAACATTATCATTTCTTTTTCTTTATTTGTTCTAAAAGATTTTCCAAAACTACAAAGAAATATTGCTTCTAGAATATTTGTTTTACCTTGTGCATTATCTCCAAATATAATGTTTATATTTTTATTTAATTCTATATCTAATTGTTTATAATTTCTAAAATTGTTTAATTTTATTCTTTCTATATACATTTTTATGTCCTTTTAATGTTAATAAGTTGTTTTTGTTCACAAAATCTTGATTTTTACCAGTAGTTATCCACATTTTTGTGGATAACTCTGTTCATTTTCCTTCTTTTTCTTAATAACTTATTCTTTCATTCTTATTGGAAGTACCATGTAAATATAATCTCCACCTTCTTCTACTGGTCTTATAATACATGGTGAAATGCTTGTACCAAAATCTATGAAAACTTCTTGATCATCTATTGCTCTTAATGCATCTAAGAAGTATTTTGGATTAAATCCTGCTTCTAGATTTTTTCCTTCTGTTGTAACATACATTTCTTCTTTTGCATCACCTGTTTGATTTGTGCAAGAAATTGTTACTTTTCCGATTTCCACATTAACCTTAACTGGATATTTCTTTTCTTTTTCTATACTTGATGATGAAATTAAACTAATTCTTTCAAAACAATTTTGAATTGCATTTTTATCCACACGTATTCTTGTTTCCCAATTTTCTGGAATTACACTTGCATAATTTAAAAATTCTCCATCTAATAATCTAGTTACGATTTTACAATTTTCCATTTCAAATAATGCTTGATTTTTTGCTACTCCTATTTTTATAGGATCATATGAATCTAATATTATTTTATTTATTTCATTTAAGGTTCTTCCTGGTATAACCGCTGTAAAATCATTTATTTTATTTTGTAAGAATTTACTCTTCCAAGCTAATCTAAATCCATCAACAGCAACAACATTTAATTTATTATTCTTTATTTCAAATAAACAACCCGTGAATATAGGTCTATTTTCTTCAGTACTAACTGCAAAAATTGTTTTTCTTATCATATCTTTTAATGAATTTTGTTCCATTTCAATAGAATTCTCTATATTAATTTGTGGAAGTTCTGGAAATTCATCTGGATTCATTGTTGCTAATTTATATAAAGAGCCTTCGCATTCAATAACTAATAAGTTTTTTTCATTCAATGTTATTTTTATTTCACTATCAGGTAATCTCCTTATAATTTCACTAAACATTATTGCATTAACAACTGTTGCTCCTTGTTCTTGAACATCACATTTAATAATATATTCTATACCTATTTCTAAATCGTATGTAGTAAGTTTAACTTCATTATCATTTGTTTGAATTAATATACCTTCTAATATAGGCATTGTTGTTTTAGTAGCTACCGCTTTTGTTACGGAATTAATAGCTTTAAGGATATTATCCTTTTCACAAACAAGTTTCATTTTGCATTCTCTCCTTTTAATATAATATAAATATTTTTAGTAGTAGTAGTATTAGGTCATGTGGATAATGTGGAAAACTATGTGGAAACCATACTCCCCTATATTTACAGATGTTAATAACTTAGTGGAAAATTAAAAATCTTATCTACAGTAAAAAATTTTTAATGTGTAAAATTAAGATATTAACATGTTATATACACATAATTAACATTTGAGTGTGGATATCCAATGTCTCTGTTCCGTAAGTAAAACTTGAGGATTTTTTCTCAAACATTTTTTTAACAAACGTATTTTTTGAAAAAGTCATTCAAAGTTTTTGTTTTCAATTATTTGTCATTTAGCAATATGTTTTTCACACTTTCCACAATTCTTTTTGTACTTACATTGTTTTGTATTTCTTTCTCTATTTTATTGCACGCATGTATTACTGTAGTGTGGTCTCTTTTTCCAAAACCTTCCCCTATCTTAGTTAGTGGCAATTGTGCAACATTTCTACATAAGTACATTGCTATTTGTCTTGGGAATGTTACGTCATTAGATCTTTTAACACCCTTTAGTTCTTCTACTGTTACGTTAAAATATTTAGCTATTGTTTCTTGTATTAATTCTAATGATAATACTTTATCTTTTTTTGTAACTACATCATTAATTGCTTTTTCAGCCATTTCTATTGTTATTGGGCAATTAGTTAATGAAGCGTTTGCAATTAGTTTATTTAGAATTCCTTCTAGTTCTCTTATGTTTGAATCTATTTTTGTTGCTATATCACTTAGAATTTCATCGTCAATTATAATATTATCTAACTGAGCCTTTTTTCTAAGTATTGCTAGACGTGTTTCATAATCTGGATTTGAAATATCTGCTATTAATCCCCATTCAAATCTAGATTTTAATCTATCTTCTAATAATTTAATATCTTTTGGTGGTCTATCGCTAGAAATTATAATTTGTTTTCCGTTTTCATGTAATGTGTTGAAAGTGTGGAAAAACTCCTCCTGGATTCTTTCTTTTCCTGCGATAAATTGAATATCATCTATTAAAAGTACATCTATATTTCTATATTTATTTCTAAACATTTCATTTTTATTATCTTTAATAGCATTTATTAATTGGTTAGTAAATTTTTCAGATGTTACATATAATATATTGGCGTTCCTATTATTTAGTAAGATTTCATTTGCGATAGCTTGCATTAAATGGGTCTTCCCTAGTCCAACTCCACCATATATAAAAAGTGGATTATATGCAGTTGCTGGAGCTTCAGCTACAGCTAGAGCTGCTGCATGAGCAAATCTGTTACTATTTCCAACAACAAATGTATCAAAAGTATATTTTGGATTTAATGTTGTATTTGGATAACTAGCTTGATTGGTTGATAATTGTTTTGCAACTTCAATTTCTTCTTCTGAAATATCATCTTTTAATACTACAGTTATTTCACAATTTTTATTTGTAATATAGTTGAAAGTATTTTTAAATAAGTCGTGATATCTAGAAAGAATTGATTCTTTTTGGAAAGCATTATTGGCTATTAAAACAATGTTACCATTATCTGCGCTCTCTATATCTAAATCTCTAATCCATGTTTCATAAGAAATCTTAGTAACTTCGTTTTTTAGAAGTTCTTTTGCTTTTGTTAATAGTTCATTTAATTCTTCTTTTTGCATTATTATTCAATCCTTCCAAAATATAATGATTTAAGTATATATATAAAATGTATATAAGTTATACACATAGTTATCCACATTATTTTTATATATTATCAAATAATTCACAATATAGTCAATACAAAAAAATATTTATTTAAAAAATCTTCATTTTATATTGACTTATCCACAAATTTAATATATAATAATAGGGCTAACATTGAAAAAAGTAAAAATCCGGCAATGGTTATATATATACAGGAGGTGCAAAATGAAAAGAACATATCAACCAAAAACAAGACAAAGACAAAAAGAGCATGGTTTTTTAAAAAGAATGAAAACTAGATCAGGAAGAAATGTGTTAAAAGCAAGACGTGCAAAAGGAAGAAAAAAACTAAGTGCGTAATATTTAAGGTCACTTAATTAAAAAGTGACCTTTTTGAAATTTGAGTGATTTTAATGAGAAAAATAAAAACTTTAAAGAAAAATTATGAATTTAAAAATGTTTTTTTAAAAGGAAAATTTTATAAAGGTAAACAAATATCTATATATGTATTAAAAAATAATAAAAAAATCAATGTAATCGGCATAGCCGTTAGTACGAAACAGTGTGGCGCAGTTTTAAGAAATAGAATAAAAAGATTAGTTAGAGAAAATTACAGACTTATAAAGAGTGAATTAAAACAAGGTTTTGACATTGTTTTTTTATGGAATAAAAAAGGAGATGCAAAGGCAGCTAATTACTATACTATAAAAAATGATATAGAAAGTATAGTAAAAAGAGCAGATTTGCTTAAATAAAATGAAAAGATTTTTACTTTTTTTATTAAAATTATATAAAAAATTTATATCACCAATTTTTAAAGCAATTGGTATAGAATGCAAATATTATCCTAGCTGTTCAGAATATATGAGACAAGCAATAGAAAAATATGGAGCAGTAAAGGGGACATATATAGGTTTAAAGAGATTATTAAGATGTAATCCGTTTTCAAAAGGCGGATATGATCCATTAAAATAGTATGGAGGATATATGGGAGCAATTTCTAGTTTATTTGGATATTTATTAAATGCTCTATATACAGTATTTAATAATTATGGTATTGCTATAATTATATTTTCAGTAATTTTAAGAATTATATTAATACCAATTACAGTAAAACAGCAGAAATCTCTAAAAAAATCTGCTGAGCTTCAAGGAGAAATGAAAGAAATTCAAAAGAAATATAAAAACAATCCAGAAAAGTTAAATCAAGAAACTATAGAATTATATAAAAGGGAAAAGATGAGTCCTTTTGCTGGATGTTTTAGTTCAATTATACAACTTGTGATAATTCTTTCAGTATTTTGGCTTGTTAGTCAACCTTTAACATATATGAAAAAAATTGATACTTCTATTATAGATGAATACATAGCTCAATTGGAACAAGAAGGAGATCAAGCAACATATAGGGAAATTGAAATAATTAATAAATATGGAGCTCAGGATGAAAGAGTTAGATTAAATATGGATTTCTTAGGATTAGATTTAAGCAAAGTTCCAAGTAGTAACTTAAATGATTGGAAAGTCTATGTAATTCCATTATTATATGTAATTTCATCAGTACTTTCTATAAAGATTTCAAATTCTTTCAGTAATAGAGAGAAAAAAGCTGAAGAAAAGAAAGCTATTACAGATGGAAAAAATACTGAAGTAAATCCAGAAGAACCTAGTGAATTAGAAGCAATGGAATCAATGAATAAAAACATGATGTATATGTTACCATTAATGTCTGTTTTTATAGCATTTATAGCTCCTTTAGGTTTAGCACTATATTGGTTTATAAGTAATGTATTAATAATTATTGAAAAGTTAATAATAGATACAATAATGAAACATAAGGAGGAAAAAGAAAATGCCTAAGTCTATTATAGCAGAAGGAAAAACAACAACAGAAGCAATTTCTAACGGTCTTAAAGAATTAAATGTTTCAAAAGATAAAGTTAATGTAAAGATATTGGAAGATCACAATAAAAAAAGTTTCTTTAGTATATTAGAACCAAGAGTTGTTAAAGTAGAGTTAACATTAAAAGAGAATGAAGAAGTTCATGTTGAAAAGAAAAAAGTAATTGAAGTAAGTGAAGAAAGCATAGAAAAAGCCGAAAAAAGGATAAGAAAATTCTTAGATGAATTCACATCAAGCCTTGAAAATGTAGAATATACAACTGAAACAGACAAAGAAAATGCTTTTTTAAAGGTTGAACTTTCGGGAGAAGGTTCAAAAGCTTTAATAGGGTATAGAGGAGAAGTATTAAATTCTCTTCAAACTATATTAAATACTATTGCTAACTCTGAAATAAAAGAAAGAGTTAGAGTTATATTAAATATAGGAAATTATAGAGAAAAAAGAGAGAAATCATTAGAAGAATTAGCAGATAAAATCTCAAAAACAGTACTAAGAACAGGAAAATCTATTACTCTAGAACCAATGATGGCTTATGAAAGAAAAATAATTCATAATAGGTTACAATCAAGTAATAAAGTAAAAACACATAGTATCGGTGAAGAACCATACAGAAGAGTTGTTATAGAAAAGAAATAAAAAATAGAAAAATCGGAAGTCAAAGTGAAGATTTTAGTTTATAGAACTATTATTTTGCTTTGACTTTTTTTGTAGGAGGTTTATATATGAATAATAATACTATTGCAGCTATTGCAACTGCTACGGGAGCAGGAGGTATAGGAATTATTAGAATGAGTGGAGATAATAGTTTTGAGGTACTAAAAAAGATATTTATTCCTAAAGATAAGAGATTTGATTGGAATAATATAAAGGGCTATACAATTAAATATGGATTTATAATAGATTCTAAGACTAAAGAAAAAATAGAAGAAGTTTTAGTTTCGTTTTTTAAAGCTCCTAAAAGTTATACTACAGAAAATATGTGTGAAATAAATTGTCATGGTGGAACTGTTATAGAAAGAAAGATATTAAATGAATGTCTATTAAATGGCGCAGAGCTTGCGGAAGCAGGAGAATTTACTAAAAGAGCATTCTTAAATGGCAGAATTGATTTATCTCAGGCTGAATCTGTAATTGATATTATAAATGCAAAAACAGATAAAGAAGCAGAAGCTTCATTTAATCAATTACAAGGAAGATTATCAGAAGAAATAGAGAAGATAAGAGATGATTTACTAGATTTAATGTCTGATATAGAAGCTTCAATAGATTATCCAGAATATGATATTGAGGAAACTACCAATGAAAAGGCTGTTAATAGTTTAAATAATATAGAGGAAAAACTAATAAAGTTAGAAAATTCATTTGACAATGGAAAGCTATTAAGAGAAGGAGTAAAAACGGTTATTATAGGTAAACCTAATGCTGGAAAGTCATCATTACTTAATAATATATTAAATGAAGATAGAGCTATAGTGAGCGATTTAGCAGGTACAACAAGAGATACAATAGAGGAATTTATAAATATAGAAGGTGTGCCTTTAAAGATAATAGATACTGCGGGAATCAGAAAAACAGAAGATGCAGTGGAGAAAATAGGAGTAAATAAAGCCATTTCTTTAATAAAAGATGCGGATTTAGTTATAGCAATATTTGATTCTTCTGAAAATCTAGATGAAGATGACTATAAAATATTAGAATTGATAAAAAATAAGAAAAACATCATATTGCTAAATAAATGCGATTTAAGCCGAGAAAGTCCTGAAACAATAAACTATATATCTAATTCAAATAAAAACGTTCTAAAGACATCTATGAAGACCAAAAAAGGACTAGCAGAATTATATAAAATGATTTCAGACATGTTTAATAATAATGAAATAGATATGAATGATGGGGTTATAATTACAAATATTCGACATAAAAGACAAATACATAAAGCAATAGAAAGTATTAGCAAAACAAAAGAGATGATATATCAAAATATGACTATTGATATAATTGCAATAGGAATAAAAGAGATACTAGAAGATTTAGGAGAAATTACTGGAAACAATGTATCTGAAGATATAATTAATAAGATATTTTCGAAGTTTTGTTTAGGAAAATAACAACCAATTTGACAAAAACGAAGAAAAAACGTACAAAATACGAAGATAATACGGCGTGAAACATTTGATAAAAGTACTTTGCAGAAAAAATGACAAAATTCGACAAAACAACAACTTGACAATATGACAAACAATAAAACAACTTGCTGGAATTATATAAAAAATGAGAGGAAATTAGTTTTTGAAAAACAGAATTGATAAAATATCGTTTGTAATAATTAAACGTAGTTTCATATTAAAAAGAAAGGAATGAAAATATAATGGAATATGATGGAGGAAAATATGATGTTGCTGTTATAGGTGCCGGACATGCTGGATGCGAAGCTGGACTTGCTACAGCTAGGCTAGGTTTAAAGACTCTTGTGTTTTCTATAAGCTTAGAGGCTGTTGCTAATATGCCATGTAACCCTCATATTGGAGGTAGTTCAAAAGGACATTTAGTAAGAGAATTAGATAGCCTGGGTGGAGAAATGGGAAAGAATATAGATAAAACATATACTCAGTTAAGAATGTTAAATACTTCTAAGGGGCCTGCAGTATATTCATTAAGAGCTCAAGCTGATAGAAAAAGATATCAAGAAGAAATGAAGTATACACTTGAAAAACAAGAAAACTTATATTTAAAACAGGGCGAAATTGTAGATATAGGAGTAGAGAATAATGAAGTAAAGTATGTTAAAACAAATATAGGGGCTGTATATAAAGTTGATAATGTTATATTAGCTACAGGAACATACTTAAAAGGTAAAATATTTATAGGAGAAACATCCTATGAAAGTGGCCCAGATGGAGTCTTTCCAGCAAATAAGCTTTCTGATATGCTTAAGAAAATAGGAATAAACTTAGTTAGATTTAAAACTGGTACTCCTGCAAGAGTTAATAAAAATAGTATAGATTTTTCTAAGATGGAAATACAGGAAGGAGATACAAATCCAGAAGCATTTTCTTTTGAAGATAAAATTGATAATAAAGTTGAACAATTACCTTGTTATTTAACATATACAAATAAAAATACACATGATATAATAAGAGCAAATTTACACCGCTCTCCTTTATTTTCAGGTAGTATTGAGGGAACAGGGCCTAGATACTGCCCTTCTATAGAAGATAAAGTAGTAAGATTTGCAGATAAAGAAAGACATCAAATATTTGTTGAACCTGTTGGAAGGCATACAAATGAAATGTACATACAAGGAATGAGTTCATCATTGCCAGAAGATGTACAAATTGCTATGTATAGAACTATTCCAGGACTAGAGCACGCTGAATTTACTAGACCTGCATATGCAATTGAATATGATTGTATTGATCCATCAGAGCTTCAATTATCACTAGAACATAAAAAAATTAAAGGAATGTTCTTTGCTGGACAAATTAATGGAACTTCTGGATACGAAGAAGCAGCTGTTCAAGGGCTTATGGCAGGAATTAATGTTGCTAGAAAGGTACAAGGAAAAGAACCTTTAATATTAGATAGATCTCAGGCATATATTGGGGTTTTAATAGATGACATTGTAACAAAAGGAACTAATGAACCTTACAGAATGATGACTTCTAGAGCAGAATACAGGCTGCTTTTAAGGCAAGATAATGCAGATTTAAGATTAACAGAAATAGGACATGAAGTAGGACTTATTTCAGACGAAAGATATGCTAATTTTTTAGATAAAAAACAAAAAATAGAGCAAGAAATAGTAAGAATAAAGACAACAAATATAAAACCAACAGAAAAAGTTAATGATTTCTTAGAAAGAAATAACTCATCAAAGATATCAAATGGTACAAAATTGGGAGATTTATTAAAAAGAAGCGAGCTATCATATGAAAAACTAGGTGAAATTGATGAAAATAAACCAGAATTATCTGAAGAAGTAAAAAAAGAAGTTGAAATTCAAATTAAATATGAAGGATATATTAAACTCCAAGAAGAACAAGTAGAAAAATTCAAAAAGCTAGAATATAAATTATTACCAAAAGATATTAATTATGAAGAAATAAAAGGATTAAGATTAGAAGCTAGACAAAAACTTAATAAAATAAAACCTAATTCTGTAGGCCAAGCATCTAGAATATCAGGGGTTTCACCTGCAGATATATCAGTCCTTTTAATATATTTGGAGCAAATTAAAGGAAATAAAAAGGAGCAATAATGAATAAAGAAGGATTTATTAAAGAAATTATTTTAAAATTAAATGAAATAAATATTAATATAGATGAAAAAACAGGTGAATCTTTTTATAAATATACAAAACTATTATTAGAATGGAATGAAAAAATAAATTTAACGGCAATTACAGATATGAATGATATAATCTTAAAGCATTATGTAGATAGTTTAACAATAAATAAGTATATAGAAGAAGGAAAAGAAATAATAGATATTGGTACAGGAGCAGGCTTTCCAGGAATTCCATTGAAAATATTAAATCCAAATAATAAATTTATATTAGTAGATTCATTAAATAAGAGAATAAACTTTTTAGAAGAAGTAAAAAAGGAAATAAATTTAAATAAAATAGAGATGGTACATGCAAGAGTAGAAGATTTAGCGAAAAATGAACAATATAGAGAAAACGTTGATATAGCTGTATCAAGAGCTGTAGCAAATTTAAGCACTTTATTAGAATACATGTTACCATTTGTAAAAGAAAAAGGTTTATGTATTTGTATGAAAGGACCTAATATTAATGAAGAATTAGAAGATGCTAAAAAAGCAATAGATGTTCTAGGCGGTAAAATAGAAACAATAAAAAATATACGTCTTCCAGATAGCGATATGGAAAGAAATATTGTTGTATTAAGAAAGATAAAAAGCACACCAAATAAATATCCTAGAAAAGCTGGAACCCCAGCAAAACAGCCAATTAAATAGTATTCAAAAAAGAAGATATTTTTCTATAAATATCTTCTTTTTTATATGAAAAAATATTGAAAAGTTTTATATATTTTATTGACATATACTAAAATTTTATATATTATTAATGTATTAAATTTTATACGGAGGCAAAAGAAAAATGGGAAAAATTGTATCAATTGCAAATCAAAAAGGAGGAGTAGGAAAGACTACAACCTCAATTAATTTAAGCACTATACTTGCTAAAAAAGGTAGAAAAGTTTTAATGATTGATGCTGATCCTCAAGGAAATGCTTCTAGCGGAGTAGGAATAGACAGAGATGAGATTGAATTATCTGTTTATGACATTTTAATAAACGATGTACAAATAGAAGGAGTTGTCAAAAAGACAAATATTAAAAACTTAGACATTTGCCCATCTAATATAAACCTTGCAGGAGCAGAAGTTGAGCTAGTTTCTGTTATGTCAAGAGAACATAGACTAAAAGAAAAACTAGATGTTATAAAAGACCAATACGATTATATAATAATTGATTGTCCACCTTCTTTAGGACTTATTACATTAAATGCTTTTACGGCTTCTAATAGTGTTTTAATACCTGTACAATGTGAATACTATGCATTAGAGGGATTAGGACAACTTTTAAATACAATTAGTCTTGTAAAAAAACATTTAAACAAAGACATAGAAATAGAAGGCGCACTTCTTACTATGTATGATGCAAGAACAAATTTATCAAATCAAGTTGTAAAAGAAGTAAAGAAATACTTTAATAATAAAGTATACAAAAACGTAATACCTAGAAATGTAAAGCTTAGCGAAGCACCAAGTTATGGAATGCCAATTAGTATATATGATCCAAGGTCTAAAGGAGCAAAAAGTTATGAAAAATTTGTAAAAGAATTCATAAAAAATAATGAAAGTGATTCAAAAGGAAAACACGCTTTATAAAATATAAAAGGAGGATTAGAATGAAGAAAACAGGATTAGGAAAAGGACTAGATGCTTTATTTGCAGATAATTTATTATCTAATACAGAAGAAAATAACGAAGATACAATAGATAAAATACATAAAATAAAAGTAATTGAAATAGAACCAAATAGGGAACAACCTAGAAGCTCTTTTGATGAAGAAGCTTTAGATGAGCTTGCAAGTTCAATTAAGACATATGGAGTTCTACAACCTATCATTGTTAATAAAAAAGATAACTATTATGAGATTGTTGCTGGAGAAAGACGTTGGAGAGCTGCGAAAAAAGCAGGATTAACTGAAATGCCATGTATTATTAAAGATGATATTACAGATAAAACTAATAAAGAAATAGCATTAATTGAAAACCTACAAAGAGTTGACTTAAACCCAATAGATAAAGCTAAAGGATTAAAAGAATTAATAGATGATTATGGAATGACACAAAAAGAATTAGCTGATTCTATTGGAATAAGCAGAAGTAATATAGCTAATTCTATAAGAATATTAAATCTAGATCCAAGAGTTATACAATTAGCTCAAGATGGAAAGTTAACAGAAGGACATTGTAGAAGCTTAGTTGTTATAGAAGATCCAGAAAAACAATATAAAGCAGCTTTAAATATTATTGCTAATGGAGAAAGTGTAAGAGATACTGAAAGAAAAGTAAAAAACAAAAAAGTAGCACAAAAGATTGATCCAAGATATGAAGCTATATACAGAGATATAGAAGATTCTTTTCAAGGATTCTTTGGCACGAAAGTAAAATTAGATGCCCACAAAAAGTCAGGAAAAATAATTATACAATATTCATCATATGACGACTTAGAGAGAATTTTAGGGCTTATAAATAAGGAATAAAAAGAACTTAGAAAGGAACGGAATATTATTATGGAAATAATTTTAAATTTTCTTAAATCAGATACTTTTTTAATAATTTTATTCGTTTTCCTAATTGTACTTTTAATATTATACTTTAGAACTACATTACATTTAAGAAAATTAAGAGAAAGTTACTCAAAATTTATGAATAAATTAGGAAATGGAAATGATTTAGATCAAATGATAAGAACTTATATAGAAAAAGTAGAGAAAACAGACGAAAAAAATGAGGAAATAATGAATTATTGCAAGAAAATAGATAATGAAATGATGGAATGTATACAAAAGATGGGGATAGTCAGATATAATGCTTTTAAAGACACTGGAAGCGATTTAAGCTTTACATTAGCATTATTAGATAAATATAATAATGGAGTTGTTCTAAATGGAATATATGCTAGAGATTCTTCAAACATATATGCAAAACCAGTTGAAAATGGAGAATCTAAATATGTCTTATCAAACGAAGAAAAAGAAGCAATACAAAAAGCTATTGAAAGTAAATAAAAAATATAGAAAAGATTAAAATAATTAATTTATTATAAAAATAAATTAATTATTTTTGGGACAATGAAAACCCCCTGTTTTACAGGGGGTTCTAAAAGCTTCTAGCTATGAGTAGAAAAATTCCTCCTTTTT
>CALXNM010000046.1 GCA_944389745.1 uncultured Clostridia bacterium
GTTTATTTATTATGCCTTTAATTTTTCTTATTGTATAGTCAAAATCTGGCGATTTTTCCTATACAATAAGAAAAGTGTCTTCGCCACATGTGCATTTCGCTTCGCGAATATGCACAGCCCAAGGTAACTTAACCTTGTTATATAGCAAAAATCTGTCGATTTTTCCTATATAAAAAAGAGAGAAGAGCTGCCAGGTTTGACAACTCTCCTCTCCAGACGACTTAAGCGTCTTTGATGGAAGCAAAAAGTGGTCCACCAATCCAACCTTCTTGCAAGACGAAATCAAATTCATCTGCTTCAGGTATTAAATCAGTGCGTGTATTGTAGACGATGTGACTGTATACATCTTCAGATGAACCAGCATCCACCCAAAAGTAGTATGCAGCCCCGTCTACAATACAATAGTAGAACATACCTCCACCCATCGGTGCGGTATAACAGTAGATATAATCATCTGTCACACTTTTACCGAAGTAATCCTCCACAGCTTCCCTTGAAGCTTCCCGATATGATAATACCAAATCTGTGTAGATGGAATCCCCATCAAAAGGCCTGGTCTTATCATAGGTGCTCTGGAGGATGCGAGTATCGTTCACCAGAACAATACAGATGATTGTGGCAATAGTAATTACCACAGCCCAAAGCATTGCCTTAATCTTATGCTTCTCACTATAAGTACCCATTTGATATCCTTTCTCTTGGGCAGTCGTAGGCACATAGCCTCTTTCATATATTATACAACCTTGCTCATTTTATGTCAATTTCAGGCTCTACTGTTGATACTTGGTTACATTATCAATTCTAGCTGCAAAATATGGTATATTTTGAGTTTCTTCTTTTAGAAACATTGCAAATGTATCATCCAAATAGAAATATCTTGGTGTTTCTTGTTGAGGCTCTTCTAATACTGCCATATCAGCTGTTACATCCATCCCAGCTTCACTCTTTATTTCTCCGCCTGTTTCATCTAATGTTAATTTAATAGATTGAATGGCCTGTTGTATTCTTGCAGGCTCTCCTCCAACTAATCCTTGAGGAGATGTTTGAAAATCTTTATTTTCAAGTTCGGTATATTCTTTTGTTATATCCATATTTACATACGGTACTTTAAGCTCATCTATATCTTTAAATTCTCTTTCTCCTGTATATGTGTTTGATTTATTAATCATATTGTTATATATATCATTAAAATTACTTCCTTCAGGATTTTTACACAATATTACTTGATCACCAGAAGTTGTATTAAGTATAACTGCAAAATCATCTTCAGAATTGTAATACAATACTTGTACTTGATTGTTTATTGAATCATCTGTATTTGAATCTATACCAAAATACTCAACATTTAGATAATTGTCTCCAAAATTACCATTTTCTAATCTATCAAAATGCGATGCAAACTCAAACTTTCTATATAGCATGCAGTATAAGAAGTATCTATAATCATGCTCTCCTGAACCATGTAAAGCTTCATCTGACCAATCAAAACTATTTAAAATATCACTAGTTTGCCCAAACTTTTCAACAATTCCTTGTTCTATTTCATTCCTCAATTCCATTGTTTTTAAACCGTATTTTTTATAGTAATACTCATCAGAAATCATAGAGGTATTAAACTCACCCAAATTCAAATTATTAACCTCATCCATAGGTTCTGAAAGCACTATATCTTGCCCTGCTATATCATTTTTCAAATCATTCCATATTAATTGAAAAGTACCACACCATGTACTATCTGCAGTTAATGTATCTCTCATTGTTGGTACTACAGTTATATCTGCAGTTTGCTCTAACTCTGTACTTGCAAAATTATTAGCTACAAGATTTTCATTGTTAACAGCACTCGCTATGTTATTAATAATATTATTTGCGCCATCATTGTTTTCTGCTTTTTTAGAACTATTTACAATAACCAATACAACTACAGCTATTAATAATATAAACATTAAAATAATACCTACTAATGGTATTTTTATTTGTCTTTTCATATGTTTTCCCCCTTTTCTTTTGTTTTTACCTATAAATTTTATATAAAATATTTTATCATACTTTATTTAAAAGTAAACCAAAATAAAAAACATTTAATAAAAATCATAAAAATACCTTGTAAGTACTGCTCTAATTGAATTTTTTGTATTTTTATGATATAATTATTATGTTAATCGTTAAGGCCGATTATAGGCTTTATATAGGAAGGAACCACATGACTAATTTAGAATCGGCAAAGGACCTCTTTACAGAGGCACGTAACATTGGCGGAACCATCACTATCCTACTCTCATCCGACACCCAAGTAGAAGGAGGCATTCCTATTAATTTGCACTATTTCTTCAAGAACTTTAAAGGCGTTGTTGTCCATAAGCACACACCACAAGTTACTGGAGGAATTAATGTCACCGTAGTGTTGGACAAATCACCTCTTTGTGTGACTCTCTATGACCAAAACGGCAAAGCAATTTGCTCTGGTGTTCCGTTCAGGTTTAGAATTGTACGCAAAGATGATACTCCTACCACTTGTGTTCTGGAAGAGCTTACAGCTTACCTCTCTACAGAGAAGCCAGTAATCATTCCAAAGCGCAAGCCAGCTATTAGGGGTAGTGCATTCCCATTTTCGGTTAATACCGATACTGCCTTTTAAAGAGGCCGGTAGCTACTTGTAGTGGCTACCGGCTTTTTATTTTATTCTTCTAAAAATAACTCTATAGTTTCATTAGATTTTTCTGCATTAACAATTTCATTTAAATCCTCATTAACATATCTACCATTGTCAAAAAGGACAGTTTCCCTATCTTTCTTTTTCTCTATTTTAACCCGTCCTAATATCAATCTTTATTAGCATAATATTCATTTAATGCATTATAAATAGACATATTAACAAGCTTGTATATTGAAATATCATATTTATCTTTAAGGCTTTCTAATCATTTTACAAATGATTCTCTTATTAATAAAGTATGTTTAATAGAAATTTCTCCTTTAGGTTTAATATACATTTAAATATTTTTAGTTTTAATTAAATTTTCTATACATGCATTAATTAGCTGATTAATCGATGCGCTTATTTCATTTTCTGATAATTCCTTTAATTTTTCATATAAATTATTATCAATTTCGATAGTTTTTCTTATCAATTTTTTTGTTATAAAATCTATCAAAAGCTCCCATTAACTACACCACCTTACTTATTTCAATTTTTATTATTATATTGGTGTAGAATGAGGTTGTTAACCATGCTGGAATACAGATTTTAACATACTAAACTATTCACTATATATTTTAATAACATAAAATTTAAATTTTGTTTTTTAATAATTATATAATTTAACTAACATTTATTAAGCATGAAAAATTAAAGATCTTTTATTGTAATAGAAGTTATAAATCCAGTATCATCACCATAACCAACTTCAATTTTATATTTTGATTCTTTTTTAATCAATTTACGTAATTTTTCTATACTCTCATCATAATCAACTTTATATTCTTCATCTTTATAATAAACTTTTATGTAAAGATATTTATTATCAGAATTATATCTATTGGCATAGTAAAGAAAATCTAGTAACTTATTTACATATTTTCCATTATGCTCTCCTTCAAAAAAAGCTAAATATACCATATTATGATTTATT
>CALXNM010000047.1 GCA_944389745.1 uncultured Clostridia bacterium
TAATTATTAGTTGCAAAACAGTATCCTTTATCTTTACTTAAATATATAATCATAGATAATATTATTTTTTCCTTGTCAGATAATTTGTTATTTATCAATATTTCTGATGGCATCCATAATCCTTTTAAATCTGATTTGTTCATCTTATTTCACATCATCTCCTATCAAAAAAAGACCAAGTATTAATTTACTTAGTCCATAACTTATTTATTTTAATTTATAAAGGAATAGTTACTTTTTAACTTAATGCAGTAATCTAACCCCTTCATCTGGCAAACCATGACCTGCATCTACTATTATCACTTTACTAGTTACTGGCACTGATGATGTTTCTATTGTTTTTATGCCATCTTTTGAAATATTAATAGAAAGAGCTCCAAATGATATTAGCAATATGGATATCATTATTATTATCCTTTTCTTTCTTAAAATTATCATTTAATTCTCCTTTATTATTCACTTATATTTTCTTAATTTTTATACATATATTTCTAATATATTCATATAAATCTGATTTATTCTATTTTCGACTAGACGTTCATTACAATTGTAATGAATATTTTTTTGTGTTAGACTTAACTTAAAGTTTAAATTATAAGTTAATTTATTTTATTCTATTTCCATTATTTAACTTTTAAATTCAATATTATAAATTATGTATATAGAATAAATATCTTAATCCAAATAAGGCAGGTATTTTATGAAAGTTTATAGAAAATTATATGATGCTGAAAAATACGATACAATACGTGAATATATTAATCGTGCAATTGAAAAATATCCTAATAATAATGCATTTATATTAAAGAATAAAAATGGAAAAGAGGTTTCATATACCAATATTACATATACAATGTTTGGTAATGATTTAAAAGCTTTAGGAACTGCATTAATTGATTTAGGATTAGAAAGTAAAAGAATTGCAATCATTGGAAAGAATAGATATGAATGGGCACTTTCTTTTGTTTCTATTTTATGTGGAGTTGGTATTACTGTTCCATTAGATAAAGGCCTTCCAGAACATGAAATAGTTTCTTCTTTAGAAAGAGCAAAAGTGGATAGCGTAATATTTGAAGATGAATATGCGGAGTCTATGAAAGAAGTGCAAAAAACTCATCCTAATATAAAAGAATTTATATGCATGAATTCAGATTGTGGTGCCAACTTTAAAACAATATCAGAACTAATTGATAAAGGTAATTCTTTATTAAAAAGAGGAGATAACAGATATACAAATCATGAGATTGACCCAAACGGAATAGCTTCAATAATCTTTACTTCTGGTACCACTTCTATGTCTAAAGCTGTTCTACTTTCAAATAAAAATATTGCATCTAATATATATAATATAAACTTAGCAGAAAAAATATATGATACAGATGTTAATTTAGCATTTTTACCTTTACACCATACATTTGGTTCTACAGGTTTACTATTGTTTTTAGCCGATGGTGTAACAAATGTATTTTGTGATGGATTAAGGCATATTCAAGAAAATTTAAAAGAATATAAAGTATCTGTATTTGTATGCGTACCACTTCTTTTAGAAGCAATGTATAAAAAAATATATGCAGAAGTTGATAAACAAGGAAAAACTAAATTGCTAAAATTCGCTAATTCTATTAGTCAATTTCTTATGAAATTTGGAATTGATATTAGAAGAAAAGTATTTAAACAAATATTAGATAATTTAGGTGGAAATATTCGTTTTGTAATAAGTGGAGCTTCAGCAATAGATAAAAATGTTGCTAAAGGATTTTATGATTTCGGTGTTTTAGCGGTACAAGGATATGGTTTAACAGAAACATCTCCTGTACTTACAGCAGAAAACGAAAAATGTGTTAAATTTGGTTCAGTAGGAGTACCCCTTCCAGAAGTAGAAATTAAAATAGATAACCCAAATGAAGAAGGTATTGGTGAAATTGTTGCCAAAGGGCCAAATGTAATGCTAGGTTATTATAAAATGGAAGAAGAAACCGCTAAAGTATTAAAAGATGGCTGGTTCTATACAGGTGATTTAGGATATTTAGATAAAGATGGATTTTTATTTATAACAGGTAGAAAAAAGAATGTTATAGTTCTAAAAAATGGTAAAAACATTTATCCAGAAGAAATAGAATTATTAGTTAGTAATTTACCATATGTTGCAGAATCTATGGTATTTGGTAAACCTAAAAATGATGATTTAGTTTTATCTGTAAAAATTGTGTATAACAAAGATTATATTTCTGATAAATATGGAGATATTTCAGAGGATGATTTACGAGATATTATTTGGAAAGATATTAAAAAAATTAATTCAGGCTTACCAAAATACAAACATGTTAAGAATTTAATTATTACTGATGAGCCTATGGTTAAAACAACAACTCAAAAAGTAAAAAGATTTGAAGAAATAAAGAAAACGGAACAACCTTAAATTGAATTTAAGGTTGTTTTTTTCATTATTTATCAAAATAAATTTATCAAAATAACTTCTAGATTTTTCTCCTAATATATACTACTATTCCGGCAATTACAAGTAATACTCCTATTGTGTAGCCTACCCATCTCATGCTTCTATCTAAGCCAGATTTTACACTTAATACTAAATCTGCTTTTGCCTTGTTGTCTTCTAGCGTTGTTTCTTTGAAGTTTGCTGGGTT
>CALXNM010000048.1 GCA_944389745.1 uncultured Clostridia bacterium
AAGAAATAACATATATAGATGAAGAAACAAAAGAAGAAAAAACATATAGAGAAGAGTACAAAGGATACTGTGGTGATAAATATAAAACACAAGAGAAAGAAATTCCATACTATGAATATGTAAAAGAGAAAGCACCAACAAATGCAATAGGAATATATAGTGAAGAAAATGTAACAGTAACATACTACTATAGACAACTACCATTTAATATGGAAGTGGAGAAGAACTTAACAAAAATAGAGTTAAATAGAGAGAACCAAAGAGTAATAGATGGAAAGATAAACAAAGTAGAAATACCAGTAAATAGAATATCTGATAGTAACTTAGAACTAGAATATACAATAATAGTTAAGAATACTGAAAAAGTAGAAGGAAGCAGTGAAGTAATAGAAACCTTACCAAAATACTTCAAAGTAATAGATGGAACAAGCAAAGAATGGAAGAAACAATCTGATGGAACCTTAAAACTAAATGTTACATTAAAAGAAGGAGAAACAAAAGAATACAAAGTAGTAATAAGATGGGAGAAAGGTTCAAACAACTTTGGTTCATTATCAAACACAGTAGAATTAAGCAACGTAACAAACCCAGCAAACTTCAAAGAAACAACTACTGAAGATAATAAAGCAAAAGCAGATTTAGTATTAAGTGTAAAATCTGGCTTAGATAGAAGCATGAGATGGGTAGGATACACAATAGGAATATTATTTGTAATTGCCGGAATGGTAGTATATGTTAAAAGAAAAATCTAGTGACTATTTTACATAATATACTAAAATATTTTATATAACTAATAATATTAACTATTAGATTACTTCTGTTTAAGCAAAATTTTTTGACGAACAAGTATATGATTAAGTATACGAGTGAGTATATCAGAAAGCTTATATATGTAGCCTAATAAAAATCATAAAAACAACCTTAGTACTAAAGGGAGGTCACCAATGGTACTAAGGTTGTTTTGGCATATATATATTTTTTTATTACATATAAAACTATACATCATTTTGATTTATTATAAGCTACTTTCCATTGTTTACTATATATTTTTGATTTTTGCTGGTTGGTTTATCTGGTATTGTCATAATTAATTTCCCAGTTTCAAGTAAAGGCCTTATATAATTTCTTTTTAATGTTTTATTACTTTTATATCCAAGATTTTTCATAATTTCCATTATACTTTTTGGTTCAATACACATTTCTAATATTTGATTAAATACTTGGGTCTTTTTATCTTGGGTCTTTTTATCTTGGGTCTTTTTATCTTGGGTCTTTTTATCTTGGGTCTTTTTATCTTGGGTCTTTTTATTCGTTATTAATTTTTCAGGATATAATTCAGGATATTCTCCATTATAAAAAGTTACTACAAAATCTTCTCTTTCATTTGTGAATATTGGTTCTGGTAAATTTGCTTCTTTCATTTTTTTCTGCATAGTAAATATTCCTGTATGTCTATTTTCAATAATCCCACCTAATGTTTCTAGCAATTTTACAATGGTTTCATTTCTAACTTCCATAGCTTTTCTAGTTTTTAGTAACTCAAGAGTGTTAGAACCATATAAATTTCCAACATTTCTAAATTCTATTCTATCTTTATAGACTGTTACAATACTATATACACCAGTTTTAAATTGACTATAATCTCTATGAATTAGCATATTTGAAATTGCTTCTCGAAGTGCATCTTTAGGATATTGAGTTATATCTGTCCTAATACCTGTTTTGTCACTAATTATAACTTTAACTTTCATATTTCTATTAATAAATGCCATTGTTTCTTCATACATTTCACTTATATTACCTTCAATTCTTTTGTTATCATCAAATCGCTGTCCTTCATTTCCCAAGTCGGCAATTTCAAATCCAGGGATAACCATTGCAGCAACAAACCATTGAGGAAAAAATTTTTGAGGGTAATTTCCAAACACCATTATTCCTGCAACTGTTGGAAAAATTTTATCTTCTACTTCTGTTAAAGCTCCATATTGGAGTAAAATTTCTTCATCGCTAAACTCAGCGAATTTAGGTCTATCCGTTTTAGCGTTGGAAATAAATCTATTTAATAGTTTTTCATCAAAATCTTTAATACTTGCTTTTAATACAGGCATTAAATCATCTCTAACATTATCTCTATATGATATACACTTATATATTTCATATTCAGACATATTGTCATCTCTATCGCCAACTCTAATATATGAACCTTTATGTAATCCTTTTGGTTTGTAATAGCATGGTTTCGTTCTGGGAGTTAAAGCGTTAATTCTTACTGCCACAACTTTTTTATTATCTATATCCACAACATTAATTTCTGGTCTTATAACAGGTTCAAACTCGGTACTGCATAAATTAGTAATGTGTTTTTGTAAGCTATTTATATCGTAAACTCCTACAGGATTGAAAACGGTTTTATTTTCTATAGCTTTTTCTTCAATACCAAACAGTATAACTCCACCTATAGTATTTGCGAAACTTGATATAGTATCGTAATATTTTTCGGGTTTACCTTGACTAGCTGTTTTCGCTTCAATACAAATAGTTTCTGTTTGTTTTTCATTTAATTCTTGAATCATTTCCAAAATGTCTTTTTTATCCATTTATTAATAACTCCTATCTCAATTTTCTAAAGATTATCTTTTAAAATCTTTAAATTTCTCGTATAATTGTTTTTTATATAATATCATATTTTATATATTACTTCTATACTTATTATACTTTTCCTTATATTTTTAATTCATAACATTAAAATTTGAGAAGAATAAAAAGGTAATGAATATACTATGAGACAAAAGGCTACGGACAAAAGGAAAATCCCCAATTTATGTATTGTTACTAAAGTATATTTTATTTTAGTAACAATACAAATTATAATAAAAGACATTGATGTTTCGGAAGTTTGATGAAAAACGGGACAAAATATATAAAAGCAATTAATATATAAAATTAAAAGCAATTATATAAATAATGGCAAATGTTACAAAAATGTAAAATAAAAGTAAAAAATTTGGAAAAAGCAATATCCGTAATAAGTGATAAGAAATGGTTAAAAATACCAGAAAATTAGATATTTACTTTAAAAGCAACCTCCATTATAATAGAATTATATAAAGTATTATCAGAACATTAAGCATAATACAAGATAAAAAGACGGAGGACAACTATATGAAAAAGAACGAAAATGCTAAAAACCGCATAGCTCTAGAGAGAGAGAGAGAGAGAGTTACACTTTTAGAGAATAAGGGCAACTGTAATAAGAACAAAGCAGAAAATAAAGTAATAAGCAAAGAAACAGAAAAAGAAGCGAAAAATAAAATAAATATAAAAGATAAAATACACATCACACCAAGTATAGCTATGCCA
>CALXNM010000049.1 GCA_944389745.1 uncultured Clostridia bacterium
CATCCTCCTTATATTATTATTTTAACACAAAAAATGAAAGCAGACTTTTTGTGTCCACTTTCATTTTATCACTTCAGTATAATACTGAAGTTTTTTCTTTAAACTATTCCCATCTTTCTTGCAAATTGTCTACCCATTTTTACCATTTTTCTTTTACCTGTTTCCATATTTTCAGAGCAAGCCATTGCAACTCCAGCAGATATTAATCCTCCTACAATCATTCCTTTTATAAATTTCATATTCATTTTATCCCTCCTTTTAGTTATTTTATACTAGTATCTCTATTTTTTCCTTTTATATACCTTTTACTAAAAGAATATGCTTCATATATTGCTACTATAATTAAAAAAATACCAAATATTTTTCTTAACATACCGAACTTCCATATTGCTAGATATACTAGCACCTAAAATAGCACCAATCACTCCAAAAAAACATATTGGTAATGCAACTTTGAATTTTATTTTTTTGTTTTTTATAAAAATTACTATTGCAGCAATAGCAGTTGGAATAAAAAATATTACATTAGTAGCCTGTGCAATATGTTGCTCTATATTAGCAAATAAAGTAAGGAACAAAATTAATATTGTTCCTCCTCCCATTCCTAATCCACTTATAATTCCAGCTAAAAATCCAATTATTATTTCTTTCATATTTACCTCATTATAAGACTAAAACCTGCATAAAATAAGAATAATATAAAAAACATTTGTAAATATTTATTCGATATTTTATTTAATAATTTTCCGCCAACTATTCCGCCTATAATTCCACCTATAGCACACTTTATTCCTAAATTCCAATCTAAAAAGTTATTTTTATTGTATATAATAGCCGTTGTTAAAACCATTGGCACAATACAAAATAAAGTAGTTGCTCTTGCTTCTTTTTCATTCATTTTTAATGCATACGTACAAACTGGTACTAGTATTAATCCTCCGCCAGCTGAAAACATTCCGCTTATAAAACCAATTATTACTCCTATTAATAACTTCTTCATTTCTCATACTCTCTTTTTTTATTTATATCTAGTATGAGTTTTATTTAAATTATTTATTCACTTTTTGCTTTTTTATATCCTAATTTATAGTAATCAACAAATCTATTTTCTGCAAGTTCAGTAAGCACGCTATCACATCTAAGCATTTGAAAAATAATATTTCTTTTTAACATTTCATCTTGAATATTATCCGCCTGATCAAAAAATGATTGTAGCTCCTTTAAATATATTTTATTTTTTTCTTTCCACTTTTTATTTCTTCTTGATTTTTTAAACATATCTTTCCTTTCTTATTACTTCTAGAATATCTTTTATTACTCTTATCGTTATTTTTTGCTATGCATGTGTAATTTTAATATATTGCGTGATAAAATACAAGTATATATGCGACAAAATACGACAAATTTCTCCCCGATATATATTTATTTTTTAACGGAAGGTTGTGACATATGATTAGAATAAAACTATCAGATTTGCTAGGTAAACATAAAATGACTCAATCAGCATTAGCAAAAGCAACTAAAATACGACCTGCTACAATATCTAAGATGTATTATGAAGAATCTAAAAGATTAGATGTTTCACAATTAAATAGAATTTGTTCTGTTTTTGAATGTGAAATATCTGATTTACTAGAATATATTCCTGATAATAAACACAAATCTTAATTTTAATTAATATGTCTTTTATTTACTTATATGTTATAGCAGATTATACTATAAGTACTAGCGTATACGCTAGTACTTATTTTCCTGTTTAATTAATTTTATATCTATTTATCTGTGTTTTTCTTCGTTTTCCTCTGTATTTTACATTTTTTTACTTTTTATTTGATTCAATGTATCTATCAAATAATCAATATCCTCCTTTGTATTATCCCTTCCAAATGAAATTCTTAAAGTATTCTCAGCAAGTTTTGCATCAAGACCTATAGCAGTAAGTACATGTGATGGCATTGGATTTGCAGTAGAACAAGCTGAGCCAGCAGAAGCACATATACCTTTTTCATCCAATCTATATAATAATTCTCCTCCGCTTATATTATCAAAACTTATATTTGCATTTCCAGGCAATCTTTTTTCTAAATCACCATTAATTTTAATATTTCCTAGTTTTCTCTGTATTTGTTCAAAAAAATAATCTCTAAATGTTTTTAACTTTTTATTATATTCATCATATTCACTATATATAAGCTCTATTGCTTTTCCTAAACCAACTATTTCAGCCACATTTTCAGTTCCTGCTCTTTTATTTTCTTCTTGTTCCCCTCCATCTTGTATTTTTTCAAAGTTTATTCCTTCTTTTACATATAACGCTCCCACACCTTTTGGTGCATAAAATTTATGACCTGATAATGAGAGCATATCGATATTTAATTTTTGAATGTCTATCTTTTCATTTCCAATTGCTTGAACAGCATCTGTATGAAATACTATATTATTTTTTTTAGCAATTAATCCTATTTCTTCTATTGGTTCAATTGTTCCTATCTCATTATTTGCAAGCATAATAGATATTAATATAGTATCTTTATTTATTGCATTTACTAATTCTTCTATATTTATAAAACCATTTTCATCTACATTTAAATATGTTACTTTAAATCCTTGCCTTTCTAATGTTTTACAAGAATCTAATACAGCATGATGTTCTATTTTACTGGTTATTATGTGGTTACCCTTATCTTTGTTTGCATAAGCAAAACCTTTTATTGCTAAATTATCACTTTCACTTCCACAAGATGTAAAATATATTTCTTTAGTTTTTGAATTTATAGCTTTAGCAACTTGTTTTCTAGAATTATTTATAGCTCTTTTTGCATTTCTTCCAAGTGAATACATAGTGGAAGGATTCCCATATTCTACTCCAAAATATGGAATCATTTCTTTTATTACTTCTTCTCTTACTGGAGTAGTAGCCGCATGATCAAAATATCTAATTTCCATTAGCATTCCTCTCCTAAAAAATAAATCACATATATGTTTATTATATGTGACTTTTTATTTTTTATTACCAACTTTTTCTTTATTCCACCTATCTACTCTAATATCTTTATAAGCATCCAAAACTTGTGAATATTTTCTATACTCTTCCTCCCATACCATATCTGGTATTTTGTCAAATGCTTCAAATACTTTTTCAGCTTCACTAAGAAATACTATCTGTTCCTGTGCACTAAGTTTTTCACAGTTTTTAGAAAAAGCGTATAATTTATCAAGCATTTGATTTGCTTGTATAAAACTCCAAAAATCCTTTACTTTTATCCCTGCCATTCGTAATTGCATAATAGAATAGGCAACTAATCCAAATATTATAAAAATTAGTATGTATATTATTATGGCTATTTCCATATTTCTTCCCTTCTTTGTGTGTATATAGCTATTATAACATTTGCTGTTTTTTTATTCAAGATATTTTTTACATATATGTAAATTAATAGAAAAGAACAAAAGTGAAACTTCGTTTCACACTGGCACTAATTAAATTTAGTGCCTTTTCTTTTTCTTCTCTAAATGTTA
>CALXNM010000050.1 GCA_944389745.1 uncultured Clostridia bacterium
CCCCAGTCGAGTATAGAACTCAACTAGGGTTTCCATAATTACGCTTTTTTGTGTCTACTTTTTGTTGACAACTTCAGGATTTTCCAATTGCTTTTTTATAATACATTTTATTTTATATATAACTCTGGATCAACATATTTACTATCTTTTAATATTTCAAAATGAAGATGTGATTCATCTGCTATTTCAAAAGTTGCAGTGTTTCCGACTGTTGCAATAGTTTGTCCTTTTTTGACATTTTCACCTTCTTCCACAAACTCTGCAGTTAATAAATTAGAATACACGCTAGAAAAGCCATTTGCATGCTCTATAACCACTGTTAGTCCATATCTAGGATCATTTTTTATTGACTTAATTACTCCATCAGCTGATGCTTTAACAACTTCTGTTTTTTCAGCTTCTATGTCTATTCCATTATGTGTTATCCATTCATCTAAAGTTGTAGAGTATACTAAATTATCTTGTGCAAATTTTTTTGTTATTTCTCCTTCTACTGGCATTTGGAATTCAGGGTCTTTTACTTCCTCTTCTTCTGATTTGGTATTGTTATTGCTTTCACTGTTACTTTCGTTTTTACTTTTTTCTGCTGTGCTACTTTCATTACTTTCTTTTACAGTATTTTCTGATACTTCTTCTTTTTCTTCTTTAACATCATTTACGTCTTCGCTTTGTACTTCATTTATAGTTTTTCCCATTTCAGAACTTGTTTGTTCTGTTACATCTGTACTATTTGAAGCATAGTCATCTAATATAGCTGTATTAAACTTTGCTAACTGCTGGTTATTGCTTTGTTTTCCCATGTTTAATATTGATACTGCAAAAAATGCAATTATTGAAAGTAATATTATTCCACCTGAAATGTACAATACTTTTTTTATATTCATACGATCTTTATTAAATCTTCTCTCTCTTCTCATAAATTTCCTCCTACTTTTTATTTATATTTAAAGTATTTACATTTTTGTGAAATTTATACAGCTTTATTATTTATTATTTTACATATTTTCAATTTTTACATTTGTATAAAAATGATGGATTATATCTTCATAATTACTACCCTCTTTTGCCATACTATCAGCTCCAGTTTGACTCATTCCTACACCATGTCCATATCCTGTTACTTCAAATTTTATTTTATTATCCTCCATTTCTACTTTAAAATTTGCAGATCTTAATCCAAATATATTTCTTACTTCAACTCCTGATAATTCTAAATTCCCTATTTTTATTGTTTTTACTCTGTTTCCATCAGTGTATTCTTTTATTTTTATACAATTTTTTTCCTTAAAATCAATTTTAAAATCATTATGTACTTCTTTTATTTTTTCTTTAAATTCTTTTTGAGTAAAAGTTGCTTCTGAACTATACTGGCTATACGCATCCTCTCCAGATGTAGCTACAGATTGTAAATATGGGTATCCGCTTCCTCCCCATACATCTATTGGAGCCTCTGTTTCTCCTCCACTATTTGAATGAAAGAATGCATTTATTGGCTTTCCGTCATAAGTTATAATTTTGCCCTGTGTACTATTTACGGCATTTACAATTTTATTCCAATTATCGTTTTGGTCATCCTTATCCCATTTACTAAGCCTATCTTCTTTTGATATCCATGCTTGACAACATGATGAATCATCGCATATATCTGCATCATCATGTTTTCCATCATTATTTACAATTTTATATATAGTATAAGTTCTTGCAACAACAGCTTGTGCTTTTAATGCTTCTTCTTCAAAAGATGCAGGCATTTCTGCTGAAACAACTCCATATAAGTATTCATCTAAATCTATCTTTTCTACTTTTTTAGTTTTAGTATGAAGTAATTTTATTGTATTATATTTTTTATAGTCATATGTTGATTCTAGTATGGTATTTTCCGCTTCACTCGATTTGCTTTCTTCTTTGGTTTTATCAAAAAAATTACTTGTAAATATTATTGGAATAGCAAAACAAATAAATATAAGTAATATATAATATATAAATATTTTTTTCATAGTTTTTCCTTATGCTTTCTATATTTTATTTATTCTTTTAATATTCATTATTTTATTATGCAGTAACTTGGTTATTATCTGTTAACTTTTTCCTCATACTTTCTAAAACCTTCTTCTCTATTCTTGAAATTTGAACTTGATTTACACCCACTATTTTGGCTACTTCTGACTGTGTTCTCCCTCTAAAATATCTAAGCAAAATTATCTGCTTTTCTCTATCAGTTAGTGTTTCCATTAATTCAAGTATAACCATTTTATTTACGACTTTGTTTTGCTCATCTACGCCACTATCTATTTTTTCAATTAATTCCATATCATTTTCATCATCAGTTTCATAAATCGAATTAACTTTTCTTGTACTTTCTAGTGCTATTATCACTTCTTCTTTTGGTAAATTTACTTCTTTTGCTAGTTCTTCTATAGTAATCTCTTTTCCTCTTTTTAAATATTCTTTTTGAATTTCTGATATTTTATATAATAATTCTTTTATAGATCTACTAATTTTTATTGGTCCTTCAGTTTGTATATATCTTTTTATTTCTCCTAATATATATGGCACAGCATATGTTGAAAGTTTAACATCAAAGCTTGTATCAAATTTTTTTATTGATTTAATAAAACCTATTACTGCAATTTGATATAAATCCTCTATCTCATAGCCTCTATCTTTAAATCTTTTGACA
Organism: uncultured Clostridia bacterium; assembly: GCA_944389745.1. Lineage (GTDB taxonomy): Bacteria > Bacillota > Clostridia > TANB77 > CAG-508 > CALXVA01. The sequence continues at coordinate 2,681 of CALXNM010000050.1, forward strand.
ATGCTCCAAATAAGTCCATTATTATTTAAAATCAACTTTTCTAAAGAAGCTTTACTTCCATTTTGAGCATCAACAATATCAGGAACTTGATTGTCATATATACTAACTTCTTGCACCTAGCACACTCCTCCTACGCTTAATATCTCATCTAGGTCTTCTATGTGCTTTTTTATCTTTTTTCTCATTATTACTTTAGTTCCAAGTCCAAGTACAGAGTCTATTTCCACCTCATCCATAAAGCTTTCCATTATTGTAAATCCCATTCCAGATCTTTCTAAATTTGCTTTTGTTGTGTATAGTGGTTTACGTGCAAGTTCTACATTTTCTATTCCTTTACCAGTATCAGAAATTTCTAGCTCAACGGTATTTTTTATTATTCTCCCCTTTATTTTTATTATTCCTTCCATATTCTCATATCCGTGAATAATACTATTAGTAACAGCCTCAGATACTGCAGTTTTAATATCAGCAAGTTCTTCTATAGTTGGGTCTAACTGTGCTGCAAATGCTGCAACAGTAATTCTAGCAAATGCTTCATTACTAGACTTACTTAAAAATTCTAATCTCATTTCATTATCATACATAATATTTATCTCCTTTTAATATTCAAACTTTATATTAGAAATATTTGGTTTTATACCACTTCTTTTTTACCTTCTAACGGTATAATTTTATTAATTCCACTCATTTCTAATATTCTTTTTACTGTTGAACTAATATTTACAATCTCCAAACTACCACCTATTAATTTCATCATCTTATATCTCCCTATAATCATCCCTATTCCTGCACTATCCATAAAAGTAACCCTACTAAAATCAAATATAGTTTTTCTAGGCATATATCTTGTAATCCCATCATCAACTTTCCTCCTTATTTTTTCTACTGCATGGTGATCAATCTCTTCAGTTATTTCAACTATTAAAAGCTTGTCCTTTTTTTCGTAATTAATATTCAAAAACATCCCTCCTTATTTTTTTATATTATATTCTTGTTTACATTTTTTTCCAATAGCGAAATTAGAGAAGTTTTGACGATTTATGAGAAGTTTTCGACATTTTATTTTTATATGATGAATTTTTTGAAAATTTTAAGAAATAATAATAAGGATAGCAATTTAAATAAATTGAATAATAAAGATAAAAAATAAGATAAATGAAGATATCAATAGATAATCTATTCATTTATAGAGATAGGAGTTGATTTTTATGGATTATAATCAAAACGGCAGTAATCAAAATAAACAAGATGGGCAAAGTGAGCAATATATTTTAAATACTATTAATAAAGGCTTAAAAATGGGTATGGATTCTATTTCTACTATTTCAGAAAAAGTTGGTGATAATAATTTTAAAGATGATTTAATATATCAGTATAATCAATATAACGATATATTAAACAGAGTAAATACTGAACTTCAAAACTTTAATGATATTCCTTCAGAACTTCCTCCTATGCAAAAAGCAATGGGATATATGGAAATACAAATGGGAACCATGAATGATAAAAGCAATTCACATATTGCAGAAATGCTGATTAAAGGTACTAATATGGGAATAATTGAAGGAGTTAAATTAAAAAATCAAAATCCTAATGCAAATCAAACTATACAAACAATATTGGATGATTTTATTAGATTTCAAGAAAATACTGTTGAGAAATTAAAAAAATATTTATAAGAGTATATATAATAATTTGCATAAAGTTACACAAACTTTTCGGTATACTCAAAAATCATAACCACCAGTAAAACTGGTGGTTTGCTCTAAGCCTAGAAGGCTTTTGTTCTGGCACTTCTGGGCTTAAG